>JANWZG010000040.1 GCA_025054735.1 Cyanobacteriota bacterium
CCTCGGACAGAATTTGACCCATCCCAGCAGTTATGGCAGTACGATGTTACCCCCCGGCAACGACTAGAAAAGGGCAAAACCTATCGGCTGGAGGTGTCTCCAGGATTGCGGTCTGCTAAAGGCAATTTACCCAGTGCTACCACGTTTGCTAGTCAATTCAGCACTTATTCCCCCTTGGCCTTTGAAACCTTAGCCTATGTGGGGCAACCTGGAGAGCAAGAAGCCTATGGACGATTTTTGAAGGGAGCAGCACAACTGGTATTCAATAATCCCTTAGTAGCAGCATCGGTTGCTGACAGCATTCAGATTACACCTGCCCCCAAGCAAGGGATCCCTTTGCTGCAAGCCTATGATGACACGAATGTTATTAACCTGAACCCCTACGCACTGCAACCTCGCACAACCTACAGCATTACGATCGCCAAGTCACTAAAAGACAAATTTGGACAGACGCTAGACAAGCCCGTGACAGTGCAGTACGAGACTGGCGACATTGCCCCAGATCTTTGGGTTCCTAACGGACTGAATATCTTTCCTACTAATAAAAAAGACCTCCAGCTTGCGATTTCAGGCGTAAATCTGCCAGATGCTGCCTATCGGGCTGCCTATCGGGTGTTGAAGCCAACGGACTTAGTTTACTTTGAGGAAAACTCGGCTGGAGCCAGCAAAGCACTCCCCGCCCCCCAAACCTGGGCATCGTTCCCTTTTAAGGCTGACAAAAACCGCACGGGCTATGTGACGGTTAACTTGCAACAGCAGTTGGGCGATCGCACGGGAATGCTGGCCTACGGTGTGCGAGCGCGTACCAGTGCTTACCAAGAAAATGGTAACCAGAAGTGGCGAGAAGGCAAATATTTTGGCATGGTGCAGGTGACCAATCTGGGCGTATTTGCCCAATGGTTTCCCCAATCAGGTTTGGTGCGAGTTAGCCACCTCAGTGATGGTAAAGCTGTGGCCAATGCTGCTGTAGAGGTGTATGAGTCTAAGCTAGAGGCAACATCCCGTCCCCAGCCTGCGCCTTGTGCCACAGGCAAAACGGATGCTGATGGTCTCCTTACCTTCGACAGGGCAGCCTTAAGCACTTGTATGAAGGGCAAATCCAGCTTTGAAGTGGAGCCAAATCTGTTGGTGGTGGCACGGGAGGGGAATGATTGGGCCTTTACTCGCACCAATGACTACACGGGTGCCTATGGCTATGGTATTTATGCTGACTGGCAAGGCACCAAGCCTATCGCTAAGGGGATATTGTTCAGCGATCGTCAACTGTATCAACCGGGCGAAACTGCTTACATCACGGGAGTTGCCTACTATTTGAAGGATGGTCAACTTCAGCGGGATGAGGGTACTGTGTATAATTTGAGCCTAGAGGCACCCGATGGTAAGGTGACGACACTGCCTGCTCAAACCACGACTAAATTTGGCACCTTTGCAGTGACAATTCCCCTCTCGGCTAGCCAGCCCTTGGGTTTTTATAGCCTTAAGGCCACATCTGCCCAGGGTGTAGAGCTGACAGGTGATTTCCGGGTGGCTGAGTTCAAGCCCCCCAACTTCAAAACTGACTTGACGCTATCAGGCGGGATTCCAGGGCAGCCTAGTGCAACGGAGCCAACAATCGTTGCAACGATCGGACAAAAAATCAATGTCGATGTGAACAGTGCCTACCTGTTTGGTGCACCCGTAGAGGGGGGTAAGGTGAACTATTACATCACCCGTCGTCGTACCTATTTCACACCTACAGGCTGGGATGCTTTTACCTTTGGGCGGCAGTGGTATTGGCCAGAAGAGGAACCCCAAGTGCCCACGGAAGTGTTGCAGGCTGAGCAAGTCTTAAATGCCCAAGGGCGCAATAGCCAACAGGTTCCAGTGACCGAGATTCCCTATCCTATGACCTATCGGGTTGATGCCCAAGTGTCCGATGTATCCAACCTGTCTGTTGCCGATTCCAAATCCTTTACAGCCGTACCTGGAGACAAGTTAATTGGGATCCAAACAAATTTTGTAGGGGAAGCGGGTAAGCCATTCGCCATCCAGGTAATTGTTACGGATCCAAGTGGCAGACCGATCGCAGGTGAGCGGGTGCGCTTAGAGTTACAAAGCATGACCTACAACCGGGTTACTCGTGTGTTGGAAGGTAGCCGCGTTCCTCAGCACCAAGTGGAATATAAGACTGTAGCTACAGCAGAGATCCGGTCTGGAACTGCAGCACAGACTGTTACCCTCACACCCACCAGTGCAGGTGTGTACCGAATCTGGGCAAATTTTGTCAACAGGCGTGATGAGCTACTAGCAACCAATAGCCAAGTGTGGGTAACTGGTGATGGCTCGGCTTTCTGGGGCGATCGCTACACTAACAACCGTCTCGACATTCAGCTAGATAAGAAGCAATATAAGCCAGGTGATACGGCTACAGCACTGATTCAATCACCCTATCCACAAGCAGACCTGTACTTTGCAGTGATTCGGCAAAAGGTTCTGTATCAAACGATTATCCCTGTAAATGGCAGTGCACCCCAAGTACAATTCACAGTTACCCCTGACATGCTGCCCAATGCTGCCGTGGAGGCTGTGCTAGTACGTCGGGGACAACCCCTAGAACAGTTGCCCGATGGGAGCCTCAAGAACCTGGTGAAGATTGGCTTTACCCCCTTTACAACCGATTTGAGCGATCGCTATCTGCAAGTGTCTGTGCAGGCCACTCCGTCCCTCAAACCAGGAGAAGAGCAGACCATAGCCCTTGCGCTTAAAGATGCAGCAGGCAAGCCAGCCCAGGGACAATTCACCGTGATGGTGGTCAACGAGGCAGTGCTGCAACTAACGGGCTATCGTCCTCCCAATTTGGTGGAGATTGTTTACTCGTCCCAAGGAATTACTACTCGCTTTGCCGATAACCGCTCAGACGTAATCTTAGCCAAAATACCCTCTCCGCTAGACAAAGGTTGGGGCTATGGTGGTGGGTTCTCTAAGGGATTGGCCAGCACTCGTCTGCGCACAGATTTCAAACCCGTAGCCTATTACAATGGAGCTGTGCCTACCGATGCTAATGGACAGGCGACAGTTAAGTTCAAGCTCCCAGATAACCTGACAACATGGCGGGTGATGGCTGTGGCGATCGGCACTGCACCCATCAGCAGGGCAGTGGAGACTTCTGATGCTACTCCTTGGTTGTTTGGCAGTGGAGATGCCACCTTTGTCACCACTCAGCCCCTCGTGACCAATCCTGTATTACCCCAGTTTGCTCGTCCTGGTGATCGCTTTCTAGCAGGCATTGCTATTACCAACACCACAGGACAAGCTGGAACTGCTGATGTCAGAGCAGAGGTGCAAAATAGTATCCAATTTGAAGAGGGTAAAGGTACTTCTGTAGCCAGCTCACAGACTGCTACATTGAAACTGGCAGCTACAGGCACCCAGCTACAGTCTTTCCCAGTGGTGGCAACTACGGCTGGCGAGAGTACCCTCCGCTTTACCACCAATCTGAACGGGGTTGGTGATGCTTTGGAGGTGACATTGCCTGTGAAGCCATTGGAGGTGACAGAGCAAGTAATTGAGTCTGGTAGTACGGAACAGTCCCTTTCCCTCCCTTTGATAGTGGACAAGGCTACTGATCCCAACACAGGCGGCTTGGAGCTAACCTTGGCCAGCACCTTGATCCCGCAGTTAGTTGCCCCTGGTAAGCAGGTATTGGATGCTGAGCCGCTGCCCCTACTGGAATTGAGTGCTAGCCGATTGGCGATCGCCGCCAACCTAGAAATTCTGCGCAAAACCTACAGCACTGCAATCGGTAGTTTCCAACCGGCCCAGGAAGCAGCCCAGCGCCTAGAGCAACTACTGTCCTTGCAGCGAGAAGATGGTGGGTTTGCCTACTATCCCCAGGCAGAAAACAGCGATCCCCTGGTTACTCCCTATGCCGCTAGTGCAATCGCCCAAGCCCGCAGTGCTGGCTTCTCGGTTGATGGAGAGATGGTCACTCGCCTCACAGCTTACCTACGCAAATTGCTGGCCAATCCTGGTGAAGATGACTACTGTAGCGATACTCGCTGTCAAAATCGGCGACGATTAGCGGCACTGATCGCACTAGCTGACTTGGATACCCCCCGCACCGACTTTCTCAGTAATCTGTATGAAGGCCGTGCACAGCTAACGACCTCTGATCAGGTGCGGTTAGCCCGCTATCTGTCACGATTCCCTGACTGGCAGACCCAAGCGACTGCCATGGCGCAACAGCTTCAACAAGTGGTCTATGACACAGGACGCTCTGCCACGGTTACCCTAGCCTCTGATTACTGGTGGTGGGTCAGTTCCCCTACGGTTGCCCAAGCAGAAATGTTACGGCTTGCGATCGCCCAAAATGCTGATACTACTACCCTCAGTCGCCTTGTTCAGGGCTTGCTAGACCAGCAACGACAGGGCACTTGGCGCAACACCTATGACACCGCTCAGGCACTAACTGCCTTAGTAGCCTATGTCCAACAGCAACCTACACCGCCCAACTTCTTTGCAACAGCAACCTTAGCGGGTAAACCCATAGTTTCTGCCCAGTTTCAGGGCTACCAAAGTCCTAGTACAGAAAAAATAGTGCCCATGGCTGAGTTGCCCCAGGGCAACAGCAATCTTACCCTAGAGAAGGCTGGCAACGGTACGTTGCACTATCGGGTTGCCTTCCGGTATCGGCTCCAGGGCAATCCTCCCGGACGGTTTGATGGTCTGCGAGTGCAGCGAGAATTACGTCTTGCTGGTCGGGAGCGCCCGATCGCCGCCTATGGACTCACGACCTCTGCGCCAGTAACTATCGATGCAGGGCAAATCTACGATGTGGGTCTACAAATCATTACCGATCATCCTGTGGATCACGTGGTGATTACGGATCCATTACCTGCTGGCTTTGAGGCTATAGATACTAGTTTTCAGACCAGCACTCCCTACTTCCAAGCTAGAGGTGATAGCTGGGAAATTGGCTATCAGCAAATCCATCGCGATCGCATCGTGGCCTATGCTGATGGCCTAGAACCGGGCATCTACACCTTGCATTATCTAGTGCGGGCGGTCACTCCTGGCACTTTTCTGTGGTCAGGTAGTGAAGCCCATCGGCAATACGCCCCTGAAGAATTTGGTCGGACAGCTACGTCTACCCTAGTGGTCAAGCCTGCATCCTAAAAAGCCACCCGATTGTTCACAGTCAGGACTTTAGGCCTCATCATGGTTCGTTCGTCGTTAGGGCTTGAGTCCTCATCACAGTTCGTCGTCAGGACTTTAGTCCTCATCACAGCTTGTCGTGAAGACTTTATGGTTGTTTCAACTTAGATTGAAACGGTGGCCCTCACCCCAACCCTTCTCCCAAAGCGAGGGAGAGAAGCCAAGACTGTCTCTTTTGAATCTGGAATGACTACAGTCCTGATCACATCCATCTCTAGTTCATGGCTCCTCATCAGGTGCCCACTCGATTTCGTAGCTCATCACTCATATAGGAACGATCGCCTAAAACCTGTAACATAGGGCCGTGACAGTCAAACTTGACGACACTAATGGAAGCAGCAGGCATGTCAATGCGATCGCGGTAGCGCCCTAGGTCAATGCCCAAAAGACTACACAAAATCACACGAATAGTGGCTTTGTGAGAGACAACGAGCACATTACCATCGGTATATTTCTCTTCAATTTCGGCAATGACTAGGGACGATCGGCTGGCGATTTGCACAGCAGTTTCTCCCCCTGTAGGAGGATTCCAAGCAGGTTCGGTTAACCAGCGCACATAGTCGTCGTGGTAATGCTGTCGCACATAGTCCTGGGTTTTCCCTTCCCATTGACCGTAATGAATCTCTTTCAAACCTTCCCGCAGATGCATTTCCATGCCGATCGCAGTGCACAACGGCTCAGCAGTCGCTATAGTACGTCGCATTGGACTAACATAAACCGCAGACCACGGCACTGATTTGTAGGCCGCAGCAAAGGCATGAGCCATTTCATAACCTGCTGGTGTAAGGTCAGGATCGAGACTGCCACAGTAGCCGCCTGTCTGGCTATAGGTCGTTTCACCGTGACGTATCAGATAAAGCTTGAGAGCCACAATACCATCTCCTGTCACCGTCGGTAGGTCGGCTTCATCTTAACCTGTTATGGCAGCCATTTAGGACGAATACCAAGGAGAGGTAGTTTTGTAGGCGGAGTGTTTTTCTGGGCAGCAGGATCACCAGGGACGATCGGCACTAGCCATAGTTGACTGCTGGCAATAGCTTGTCCAGAGCGAGTTCGGAGTGCAGGTGACAGGTTGCTATTACCCACGATGATTTGATCTAGCAATAGTCCCAAGCCATCGGGGGCCAAACTCATGGTCACGTCAAGTTGTTGTGGCAAAGCAAGTAGGGGGATGGTTTCCTCGGTTTTTAGATTCACCATTGCTAAAAATGGCTGCTCTTGATAAGTAAGGTTATTTTTAGAAGACGTGTTAGGCGGCTTTTGGGGAGCAGCACCCTTAGCAGGGACTGGAGTAGAGATGGCTTTACTAAGAATGCAATAGGCAAATTGGCCGATAGGATCAAATTCAGCACTTAAGATAGAGCCAGTAATCTTCAGCAGTTCTTTTTCTTCACCTTGGTTAGTGACTAGGAACAGCGATCGAGTATAGTCGGAGTTAAATTTGACCGTAAGGGCTTTAGTGCCATCCTGAGCAAATGCCAGTAGCTGCCCAAACTTGGGCAAAAATTCCAGTGGTTTGGCATCGGGTTTAATGGGTATAATCGCTAACCCCTGCCCCTCTGAAACAGCGATAAAACTACCATCTGGTGTAATTGAAAAGTCACCACCGCCTTTGCTGCGTAATTCTACAGGGGCACTGCTAATCGTGCCATCCTCTGTTAAGGCAACAGCCCAAAGGCCAAACTGTGCACCTGGATTTTTGCGGGCAACCCGCTGCATCACTAAGGTTTTGCCATCGGCAGATAATTTGAACCGTTGAACTTGATAGTGACGATATTCAGTATTCTCTAACACAGGGGTAATGACCTTGGCAGCAACTGGCTGTGGAGGAGTTGGCCGTACCCACCAAGATGGTTGTTGACGTTCTCCAGGTTCTGGAGGAGCCTGAACTATCAAGCCAGTTGTAACTGTGTAGAGCTTTTGGTCGAGTACACTTGGGGATTTGGCAGTGCGATCGATCGCAGCGAACAGGATCCGTTGTGCATCTGGAAAGATGTCGAAGTCAGTCACTAGCAAGTTTTTGGGGGTTAAAACCACCTTCATGCGCTTTGTGAGGTTTGACAATACTAAGCGCCCTGCTTCTTCTCCCTCTACGCCAATATACGCAAAGGCGCGGTCTCGCGATTCAAAGGTGGCCAAGAATGGCTGCATGACATTCCGCCTAGTACCTGTAGTAACAGATCGCTCGTAGGCATCTTGCAGAGTCAATTGAAATTTCTCCCCATAGGGTGGAGGAGCAAGGAGGGTGTAGGCCATGCGTCGCCCTGCCCAACTAATTTTGCCTGGTAGAGGTGGGGCAATCTGTAGATTTGCCTCCACACTAGCGTGATCCATCGGACGGGTGAAACTGAGAATAAAGGCTCTATCGAGGGCACCAATATCCTTATCTTGCCAGCTAAAATCTCGTACCCGTGCAGCCGCATGTTCACCAGTCCATGCAAGCACACCAATCAGCAAGCAGAGGGCCAGCATGAAGGGAATTGCTATTTTGTCGAGGGGTTGAAATTTCATGGAATGCTGATGGTCTCGCTGGTCTATTGAATAGGTTGCTGCTAAGAGGTTAACTCCTCAACTCGACCCGGAATTTTTCGACGAGGGCATCTCGAATTTGCTGATGAATGGGTTCAATGTCGCCATCCGTTAGGGTGCGATCGTCAGCGCGATATACCAAGCGAAAGGCTAGGCTACGATGGCCAGCAGGGACGTTTTCTCCTCGGTATTCATCAAACAATTGCACCGATTCCAGCAGGGCACCACCTGCTTTGGTAATGGTGCGTTGAAGGTCAGCTACGGCAATGTCGATAGGAGCATAGAGAGCTAAATCTCGATCGGACGCGGGAAAGGTAGAGAAAGGCTTGAACCGAGGGGGCAAATATTGAGGAACTGCACTAGCTCCTGCTGCTTTGCCATCACTGGCTGGTTCTAGCTGGTTGGCGGCTTCATCCATATGTAACAACATGATGCCTAAGTCCAATTCAAACAGGTAAACCGGATAGGGCAGACCACGCTCGTCTTGAAGTTGGGGGTGAAGCTGGCCAAAGGTGCCCAGGCGATCGCCCTGAATCCACAATGATGCTGTGCGTCCGGGATGAAGTCGAGGGTCACGGCGATCAGGCTGATATTCCACCGTTAAATCTAACCGTTGAAAGACAGATTCAAGCAATCCTTTAGCTTCAAACCAATCGAGGGGATGTTCTCGGCCACCACGCCTCCATCGCCCTTGGCTGGGGTCACCTCCCATAATGCCCCCTATAGCATCAATTTCGTGGCCTCCCTCTTCGTCTTGCCAGAAAATTCGCCCAATTTCAAACGCATTCAAGCCGCCATTGCCCTGCTCAACATTGTATTGGAAGGCATCCAATAGACCATCTAGTAGGTTTGTGCGGAGGGCTGCATATTCAGTGAACAGCGGATTTGTGATCACAATTTGCCGATCGCCCCCTGGCTTCACTAGGGAATAGTGCATGACCTCAGTCAGTCCTACTGCCCGACAGGCTTCTCGCAGTTGGCGCTCTAGGGCTTCTTCCAAAGATAGGTAACCGGGTTCAGCCGCCGCGGGCAACGTATCACAGAAGTGGTCATAGCCATACAGACGAGCAATTTCTTCGATCAAATCAATTTCGCGTTCTAAATCTCGATAGCGATAGGGGGGCACTGTTACACGCCAAGTCTGCTCTTGCTCCCCGGGGGCAAGCTGACAACCCAAGGCAGTTAGTATCTTTTCCACATCAGCAGATTGAATATCGCCAATGCCATCCTCCAGTTCGACATTACCAAGCAGTTGTTGCACCCGGTCAAGCCGCAAATCAATCACTCGTGTCCATGAGACACCATTACCCTCGGTCACCGTACCAGCAATTGCTTGGGAAACCGGAGTTCCACCCGTTACATCCCTTAAAAGTTGAATAGCTCGCTGACAAGCCGTCAACAACTCCGCATGGTTAACACCGCGCTCATAGCGAATGGATGCTTCAGTTCGCAGCCCTTGAGCACGGGCAGAGCGACGAATCGTAGCTGAGTCAAATACAGCAGCTTCCAGTAATAGGTTGGTAGTGCCGTCATAAACTTCTGTTGCCTCCCCGCCCATGACTCCAGCAATGGCAACGGGTTGTTGATAGGCCGAAATTACCAAGTTTTGCTCATGGAGGGTGCGGTCTTGACCATCTAGGGTTTTTAGGGTATGCCCAGCCGAGGCAAAACAGATGCTAATTGGCAGTGTTGCGTCTGTTGATAGCGCTAGGAGCCGATCGTAGTCGAAGGCATGAAGCGGTTGCCCCCACTCCAGCAAGATATAGTTGGTAATGTCCACAACATTGTTAATAGGACGAATTCCAGAAGCCTGTAAGCGATGCTGCATCCATAGTGGTGAGGGGGCGATCGTAACGCCTTTGATCACAGTGCCTATATAAGCTGGACAAGCTTGGGGAGCATCAATGGCGAGCGTCAAATCCTGGCAAGGCAGTTGTGTAGGTGTAGCAGCAACGTGGGGCAAGCGTAACGGCGCACCCGTTAGAGCAGCAACTTCACGCGCAATTCCCACCATGCTCAATGCGTCAGCTCGGTTCGCTGTTGAGGTGACATCTAGGATGACATCATCCAAGCCCAGTAGTGGCCGAGCATCTGTGCCTGGTTTCAGCTCAGGTTGAGCAAATATATGAATGCCATCAGACTCTTTGGCTAGCCCTAGTTCGGCCAAGGAACAAATCATGCCCTCAGAAGCGACACCCCGCAGCTTAGCAGGTCGAATCTTAAGGTCGATCATGGGCAAGTACGTTCCCAAGGTGGCCACAGGCACATAGGCATCCGCACGCACGTTGGCCGCACCACAGACGATGGTAGAGGGTGTTTCTGCTCCAATATCTACTTGGCAAACCCGGAGTTTATCAGCATTGGGATGAGGCTCACACTGAAGCACCTTGCCTACAACCACACCATCAGCCCAGGTGCGACGGTCTTCAATATCTTCGACCTCAAAGCCAGCGATCGTCAGCGCCTCAGCCAATGCTTCTGGGGTAAGCGTCACCTCTACCAACTCTTTAAGCCAGCTCAGAGAAATTCGCATGGGCTATACTGAATAAACAAAACCACATTTGATAGCTTACATCGTGATTACAACAGTAACCAGTGATGTTTTAGGAGTGATATTTTTATAGACGGTAGCCTTCAAGGATGTTGACGGTTCAGAGCAAGGGGACAATGGATGGACATCGTGCCTGGACACTGTCCCTTGAGGTTTAAACTCGTCGTTGCCTGTTGTTGCTACCCATCTCATGTTGTTTTTTCGTATCAGCTAGCAGCCCTAGCCTTTGACACTTCCGGGTTCTCTAGTAATCAAGCTAGTATTTTAGGGTAGCTTAGCTATAGGCTAATCAGTAGACGTATGATTATGGTTGAAGACGGGGTTTCAAAGGCTAAACATTTCAGGATATTTATTTAGAGTGTGTTTAGTAACCACTGCTGCCTTGAAGGTATCTTCACGCTAGTGCGCCGTTCATAGTTATGGCTGAGTGATGGCTGAAAATGGTCAAGCTTGTCGGGTGATGTTCTCTATGGCAAGAAGGAGACTATAGGGCATTGCGGTAGCTTATGTATTGTGAGGCAAGGTTGTTGCTGTTGGCTGTGGGATGTTAGGGTTAAAGTACAGTGGGGGTTGCGCTTGGTAGTGTATGTTGAGATGAGCAAGTCTGAATGAGCCAGTATTCTGACACAGATGGTTCTCGCCCCTCTCCAGAGGCAGAAGAGGTCTCCCAAGCTGGAATTGAGGAGATGCCCCTGTTGCACGATCGCTATCGTGTGGTTAAGGCGCTTGCACAGGGAGGCTTTGGTTCTACGTATCTAGCAAAAGATATGGCATTGCCCGGCGAGCCTGAATGTGTGATTAAACAACTTCGCCCTACCTCCACAGCGCCCCATGTGCTGGATATGGCACGAGCCTTGTTTAAGCGCGAAGCTAAGACTTTAGGTAAAATCGGCAATCACCCCCAAGTGCCGCGCCTACTTGATTACTTTGAGATTGATCAAGAGTTCTACTTGGTTCAGGAATACATTCGTGGTAACACATTGCAGCAAGAAGTAAAGCAAGGCGGCCCCTTCACAGAAGCTGGTGTTAAGCAGTTTCTCAGTGAAGTGTTACCAGTCTTACAGTATCTCCACAGCAACCAGGTGATTCATCGAGACATTAAGCCAGCTAACTTAATTCGGCGTACTGAAGATGCCAAGCTGGTGATGATTGACTTCGGGGCAGTGAAGGATCAGGTTAACCTTAATGTTGCTAGTGCGTCAGAACAAACAGCATTGACTTCCTACGCGATCGGCACCCCTGGATATGCTCCCCCAGAACAGATGGCCATGCGTCCAGTTTTCGCTAGTGACATCTATGCCCTAGGTGTTACCTGTGTTTACCTGCTTAGTGGCAAAGCTCCTAAAGATATGGACTATGACCCAACCACTGGGGAATTGCTGTGGCAAAAGTACGTCCACGTCAGTGACCACTTCATTGGTGTGTTGAAGAAGATGCTAGAAGTGTCTGTCAAGCATCGCTATCAATCTGTGGAAGAACTGTTGCGAGCGCTGGATTTGGAGCCATATCTCGATAGCTTGGCTAAGGGCATGGCCACTCAGCCTGCTACCCCATCATCCCGCCCAGGCAGAGGAGTCAGCACAAACGATGCCCATTCCTCACCGATGTCGCGAGCAGCGGCTGGGATTCGGACTCGTCATGCACGGTTGTCTAGTTCAGGAGGTGCAGGCGCAATGGAGTCTGGTCTGGCAAAACCAAAAACTATTCGCACAACCGCCTCTAAGTCATCTGTGTCCGATAATACAACTGCTCCTGGGCTGAAGGTGCCCCCTGCACTAGCGCCTAAAAAGCTAGATGGTGCAGCCTTAAAGTTGGCCTATAGCAAGGGTGAGCGAGACTTTTCTAACTGCGATTTAAGTAATGCTGTTGTGACGGGTGCAAACCTACAAGGTGCTAGTTTTAATCAGAGCAAGCTCAACAAGGCAAACTTACAAGGCGCAAATTTGCATAAGGCAGATTTTGGTCGGGCAGCTTTAGTGGCTGCAAATTTAAGGGATGCCAATCTGTCGAAGACCTATTGCAGTTATGCCAACTTCCAAGGGGCTGATTTGCGTGGGGCGAATTTTACGAATGCTTATTTATCGAATGCTAACCTGCGGGGTGCGAACCTGTGTGGTGCTAATTTGACAGGTGCCCAGATCAGTAATGACCAACTAGCTCAGGCCCGCACGAATTTGCTGACAATTTTACCCAGTGGCAAGAAGGGCCTGTGGGGGGGTACTTAACTAGCTGGCTCACGCTTAATTAGTCGATATTAGTCGATAGTCGGTTGCTTGTCGCGCATGGTCTAGCGCATTAGCAGGGATATGGATTGTAGGAGGCCGATTGTTACCCCCAAAATGCCACCAAGGTTGACAATTGCCTGTAACTCTTCCCGAACAATGGCCTGCACAGCATCTTCCATATTCTTGGGTGGGGTAGCCTTAATGCGATCAACAATGACTTGATCTAAGTTAAGAACAGGCAACACCTGCTCCATCAGTTTTTCTAAATCTGCGTCTAAGTAGCGATCGAGAATCAATGCTAGTTCCTTGCTCACTAGTTCTAGGGATACATCGGTGATAGCAGAATTGCGCAGACGGCTAATGATTAGGGCAGCGATGTTTTGCCAATCGATCGACCTCCCTAGTCCCTGAATTAAATCTGCACCACGGGTTTGTAGGTATACACGTACACTATCCCGCATGGTGCGTCGCAATTGCCTTACGGTAGAGACGGGTAGATTTTGCAATGAGAGCGTCTTGAGAAATGCCTTTAACCGCTGCTGAATGCTGAGGGATTGAATCAACTCGGCTAAGCGGGTATTAGCTTGTTCCTTTTCGTCTAAACAATAACTGCGAAGCCGGGTCAGGGCGTTGCGGAGTCCAAACAGGTTAGCAATGACCCAATAGGTACCACTGGACTTTTCTCGAAAGCCTTCGTCAATAATTTGAATATTACGATCGGTCAAAAAGTCTACAAGTGCTAGACGCAATACATCTGGTGGTAGGATCACCTGTAATAGCCATTCCGCCAATTTATCAGCCTGTTCATCCGTGAGCTGAAATTCTAGCAGCACTTGGTCAAAAATTTGATTCAGTTGTGCTTCTAGAAAGTCTTCGCGGCGAGCCAGCACCTTGAGAACGCGGGGTAGGGATTGGCTGCATAGGTCTTCAAGCACATTAGCTAAGATGCGGGCAGTGCGTTCTTCGCGGTCTTGATGCTGGATTTGGTCAAGGGCCAGCCTTAGCAGCCATAGGATTGCCGCCTGGACGCGATCGGTATCCAACAGACGGCGTGCCATGTTATGTAGCTCGTCTGGCGTGAGTAGGGATCCCATGATGGCTTGGGAAACTCGCAGGGCTAAGCGCTCTTGGTTGCGGGGAATTAATCCGGGTGTGAAGGGAATGCGTCGTTGACCAATGTAGTAAGCTCGGTAAGGACGAAACAGCATCTTAATGGCAATATCGTTGGTGAAATAGCCGATAACGCCACCTACGATCGGTGGAGCTACATAAAGCCAAACAGTATACAGGTCAGTTGCCACGAGCCTACTTGGTTACCACTAACATTCCCATCGTACCGCCCGCAATAGGATAGTGGACGGCGGCTGTGAAGCCACATTGCTTAGCTAACGTCACCTGTTCAGCCCCAGTGGGAAATCGCTCTAGACTGGGCAATAGATAGGCATAGTCTGCTTGGAAGCCCATTTGCTGAGCGACGGGCACAACAATCGTATTTAAGTACCATTGCTGAAAGGCACTAACAATGGCATCAGGCGAGCGATTGAAGTCTAAAATTGCAGCACGCGCGCCAAGCCGCAATACCCGATGTAGCTCTCGCAGGCCTTGGGGAATATTGACCAAGTTACGTAAGCCATAGCCCATGGTTGCTGCTTGAAAATAGTTGTCAGGGAAGGGTAACGCCAGGGCATCTGCTTCTACCCACTGCACTGGAACTGATCGTTGACGGGCGATCGCAAGTTGAGCTGCGGAAAAGTCTACACCGATGACACATCCGGTTGGCCCTACCTGTCGTGCTAACAACTGGGCAATATCACCACTGCCACAACATAAGTCCAGGCAAGTATCCCCCCGTTGGGCACCGCTCCACTTCACGGCCATCTGTTTCCAGATGCGATGTTGTCCAAGACTGAGCCACTGATTCAGGGGGTCATATACAGGAGCAATGCGATCAAACAGCGATCGAATTTGCTCAGCCGTT
>JANWZG010000041.1 GCA_025054735.1 Cyanobacteriota bacterium
TGCTAAATCCCCATAGGCTGTACCGAGGTTATTTTGGATCATGGCATAGAGATGGGGCACAGTGGCTGCATCAATCTTGTCGAGGGCAGTTTGGTATAGACGAATGCTATGTTCCATCTGAGGAATCTTTTCCTCAGGGTCAGCCGTTGCCCGTGCCAAGATCCAATGCAGATTGGCTAGGTCATTGAGTATCTCTGCCCTAGCAGCCCCATATCCGGCCAGCAGCGAGGGTTGATTAGTGGTTTTTGCATCAGCCTGTTCTTGGCTAAGCCACTTCAATGCCTGCTCATAGACTCGAATAGCCATTTTCAGAGTCTGAGGAGACTGATCGCCCTGCTCGATGCGATCGCGATAGATGTTCCCCAAGCTGCGGTAGGCGGCTGCTAGGTCAGCAGGAGGAGCTTTGCGCTTATGCAGTTGCTCTAAGTATCGTAGGGTTTGAAACGGTTGTCTATCCGCAGTCACTTGCTGCAACTGCGGAACATGGGTAGCTTGGGTTGATGAATCGTGAGGGGACTGCTGAGTAATCGGTTCAGCATCTTCATGAGCAATAGGCTGAGTATCTTGAGTATTTGTAGTGGAAGAATTTGCAGGTTCACTGTTTGACTGATCAGCTATCTGTTTGTCAGCCACCTCCGCCAGTGGCTTCTCTAGTACTGCTGTGTCGGTTCTAGTTTCAGTCAGCCGTATGCCCTTGTCATTGTTTGCGCTGTGGCTTACGCTGTAGGCTTCACTATTGGTTCCATGTTGGGCATAGTGCACTCTGATAGGGTTGCCATTGGTGGGTTTGAAGCTGGCCTTAGCCACGACAGGCACCATGTTTTGAGACGAGAATTCGCGATGGACTTGTGAATGTGTGGTTGCACTGGTACTGGTGTCATCAATACTATGCTCACCGTCAACATTAGCCCTGCGGCTGGTGCCATTCTGCGGGCTAGGGCTGTGATTGCTGTTGGTGCTCTTCATTGGAGTTGCTGAAGCAGCAGCGTCAGTATTGCTGGGACGTGATGGCTCGATCGCAGATTGGCTAGAACTAGTACCAGGGGGTTTGGCTTCAGGTCGTGAAGGCTTTTCACTGTTATCGTTTGGGGTGTTGCTACTCTCAGCCACGGCTAGCTCTAGCTGGTGCAGTTGTGAGTCTGGAACAGACTGCAAATTGCTAGAGTTTGAGGTAGGGTTACCCTGGTCAGATGCGTGCTCTAGCTGTGCTAAATCTTCTGTCAGCAAGTCCCACAGCCGTTGATTGTGGGCAGCAATGGAAGTCACCGAGTTGGGGATGGTACTGGGACGATTGTAGCTGTGCTCGTGAGCCGGAGAGGCGATCGGTGGCTGAGAGCCATGATTGTCATCCGTAGGGGTGGGTTCACCGGCAAACTCAAAGCTGCCTGTATGCCAATGCCAGAATTCTGGGGCTGATTGCTGAATTGAGTAAAACCATGGACGCGGCATCCACAGCACCATGGACGATTCCAGATGAGCAAGGCTGTGCTCAATGCCCTGAAGGTAGCTGAGGAATAATCGCTGAACCGCAGCAGCTTGTCGAGTTAGGCGCTCGATACCCAGAATCTGGAAGCCTGGTGCAGCTAATGTCTGGCCATCTACAACAGGCTGAGGATGCTGTGCCAACCATTGAGCAATCTGCGCCATGGGGTTTGGGTCGTTTAAGTTCAGATTGAGGCTTACCAGTCGGGGATAGTTACGCAGGGTAGGCACTAGATCTGTATCGGCGATCGCTAGTTCTGGTGCTCGAGTTAGGTAGGCCAACTCGGTGTGTAACTGAGATGCCAACTGATCACGCAAGGCAAGGTCGTCACATACTGCGATAAAGATCTGCCGACGCAGACCCAGGCTAAGTGCTAGCTTAAGTCGTTGATAGGTGTGCCAGTTCCAACTTAAGGAGGTTTGAGAAGACGAGTAGTTCATGGTTGCACCGTGGACAGATTTGGCGATCGCCAAACTCTATGTGGCTGATAGCTCACTATTCCACTTGTGCTCTTACCAGTCAGGACACTTCAAGTACACAGATGGGAGTTATGAGAGTCGCCAGTCTGAGGTTATTGAAACATCGTCTCATCTTTATTTCATATCTCGCTCCTAGCGTCTATGGCCAAGCGGGTGCGAAGAAACTCAATGAGTATCTGCACCGCTGCCGATAAATGGCGTTGCACGGGGTAAATCAGCAGAATTAATAATTCAGGTGGATGATAGTCAGGCAACGTGATCTGAAGTAGCCCTTGCTGGAGTGCTGGCTCGATAATGAACCGGGGCAAGAGGGTAATTCCTAGGCTACGGATGGCTGCATCACGCAACACTTCACCATTGTTGGAGCAGAGTCTGCCTTGAACGGTGACAGTATGGTCGCCATCTGGCCCAGTAAGTACCCAACGATCGTCAGCAGCAAGCTGGCCGTAGTGCAGACATGAGTGGTGACGTAGCTCTAGGGGATGGGTTGGCTCTCCGTGAGTTGCCAAATAGGTAGGCGATGCACAGAGCACCCGTGGAGCAGGAACTAGGGGTTGCACAATCAGGCTGGCGCTAGAAGGTGGCTGGGCAATACGGACGGTAATATCAAAGCCTTCGTCGATCGGGTCAACGATGCGATCGTTGAGTGTAAGCTGCACTTGGATATCGGGATATTGCACCAAAAAGTCTGCCAAGGTTGGCGATAGATACATTGTCCCAAAGGACATGGGGGCGTTTATCCGCAATCTTCCCCGTGGTTGTTTGTGCAGTTGGGTGACGGCTCGCTCTGCCTCTTCCAGACTAGTCAAGATGTCTATGCATCGATCGTAAAAAGCTAAACCAGTCTCCGTTGGGGTCACAACTCTAGTGCTGCGATGCAGTAACTGCACGCCCAAATCATGCTCTAGGGCAAGAATTAGCTTACTCACAGCCGATCGTGACAGGCCCATGTGTCGAGCGGCAGCGGCGAACCCGCCATGTTTGACCACTTGACTAAAGGCTAGCAGGCGATCGAACTTGTCCATGCCACCACGAGTTGAGTGTACAGATTGCCCTTGGTCACTATAGCTTGCTGGTCAACTGGTATTGCCAATAACGCAGCGTGGGATGATCAGGTGTGACATTCTGCCACATTTTTACCCAAGCAGTTGCCCCGTCTAATTCTCCCTTGGCGTGTAGGATGGTGATCTGAGCATCACACAGGGCAGAATACTCAGCGACATGAAACTTGCTGTAGGAAAACAATGGCTGAAGGAGTTCATTGGCTCGGTCAAATTCCCCAGCATGGGCATAGAATTTTGCTAGGGCTGTGCGTCCTAAAACATAGTCAGGAAAACGCTCGTGAATCTCGTGGATCAGTGCCTCAGCTTCTTCTGTGCGGTCTTGGATGGTGTATGCCACCGCTAAATTATTGTATAGGCTAGGGGCATCAGGTTCTAGGTCTAGGGCTTCCTTTAACAGTTTTTCAGCCTCGACCCCCTTCTGTTGGCGCAGCAAGGTCAACGATCGCTCCAACAACTTTTGGGCTTTTGGTGAGAGTTGATTTTGAGGTTCATTGGTAATTTCAAAGCTCATTAGATAGATGTCTCGCCATTCACCTTGGAGCCACATACGCACCCGCCCTGGCGGAATTAAGCCTGCCTCTTGAGCAACGATCGCCGCTGAGTGACGACTCTCATCGCTGCCCCACTGACTAAAGGCAAACTCTCGCAGCAGGGCTAATAGCTCTGGCGATCGTGACGCTTTTGCTAGGTAAATCACTGCTTCCCGGCTAAGCTTGTCTCCTCGTTCTAGCAGGGTGGGTGCCATCCGCTGAAATTCCGGGTGGTCTTGCAAAAATGCTTGCGCTATGGCAACTGTTTCTTCTTGCGTGCGATCGTCATTGGCAGTAATCTTGGCAGCTAAGTTTTCCCAGATGCAGCTAAGCAGCCATTCCATTAAACGAAATGCGTAGGGAGCATGGCGTTGGCCGATGGGTTTGCTTAGGTCATCTAAATTTTCTTGGGCAATTTCTAAGTAGGGAGTCAGTTTCACAGCCTGTTGCCAGTAGCGCCTAGCATCGTCATGGTGTCCCAATCGCAGGGCGGCTGCCCCAGCAAAATGGCTGAGCAAACCATTTTGAAATCCTGATTTGGCGGCTATTTCTGCTACGTTCAACACATCTTGGTCAAGACCGAGATAGCTAAGAGCCTCGGCCTGCTTGATGAAGTTCACTGCACGGCTAGTATCTACTGCCTTGAGTCGATCAACATAGGTCATGGCTTCATCTGTGCGGCCAGCAAAGTGCAAATAGCGAATCAGGTTGGATAGGGCATGGGCATTGTGGGGGTCGATCGTCAACGTCCGTTCTGCGGTAGCGATCGCTGCTGAGACATCCCCCCGCAGGTATTGCATCATGCTCAGGTTGTTTAAAGCTGGCACAAAATCAGGCTTACGGGCTAGCAATTCATCTGCTACCCGCAGGGCTGCATCAATATTCCCTTGCTCCATCTTCACCTGCATTTGTTCGTGCAGAGCTGCCAACTCTTGTGCGTCTTCTCCCGACAGGCCAATCTCTTGCAGTAATTCTGTAGACTTTGCCTGCAATTCCTTCAACGTCCGCTGAATGTCCTCTGCTCGTCCCAAATCAGGCGAGGTTGCTAACAACCGGTGGCATGTCTGAATCGCTAGCATTGGCCGCACTGTTTGCAAATAGGCTGCTAACAATCCCATCAAGTGGTCAGGTGTGGGGTCTAGCTCTACCAGGTGTTCACAAGCACGCTCATACCCAGTTGCATCTTGCAGTTCGCGGCTAACATCGGCAAGTTCTTGCCATAGGTCAATGCGCTGTGGAGACTGTTTGACCAAATAGTCTAAAACCTGCTGAGCATCGCGAAACCGTCCTCTCGCTGCTAATGCTTTTGCATCTCGAATCGTGGGATGATTGGCTTGAGTGTGTGATGATGACCAGAATCCTCTTGCTGCCTGTTTAGACTTAGACAATTTCTTTGACTTGGGCATAGACGGCATCTCCTAACCCTCAAACCATAGACGGCACGGCAATAGACTCTATATTGTGAGACGCTCTATGCCCAGGGGCTGCTTTTTCTAGGTATTTTTAACAATTGGTGCTTAGGCATTAAGCAGCTTCATGCCTGAAATTGCTGCCTAATGTCTACTTTAAGCATCTTTGCTCCAGCCTAGAGCCGTGGCTATCTGATCACCCAAGGTACCGGGGTCAATTGGCTTGAGGACGATCGCCCTAGCGCCTCATTCAGCGTATTGCCGATGAGTTGCCAAATTAGCCGTAGCCGTCAGCATAATGACTGGAATCGGTTGCGTGGTAGCATCTGTTTTCAGGTGTGTGAGTGTTGCCAATCCGTCTACATCTGGCATCATTACATCTAGCAGAATGGCATCTGGTTGCTGAGACATTGCGATCGCAATGCCATCTTGACTACTGCCTGCCGTTAGCACATCCCATTGTTTAGTCAGTTCTAGACTAATTTTCGTAATTTCACGGATATCCGGCTCATCATCAATAATTAAAACTCGCTTCATAATTATCAGCTACGTAATGCAAAACAGCTACCCTAAACCATAGTATCGATAAGCTAGCCACAAATTTAACTAGTTTCAACTCAGTGTATCTCCAGACTTAAGTGAATTTCCAGATGTTCAGAGTGTTGGTGTGAGTAGTTGGAGCGCTGCTTGTAATGTATCAGCCTCACGGGCAGGTTTATCTTTGCGCCAGCGAAGAATGCGGGGAAAGCGGACAGAAATTCCTGATTTGTGGCGATTTGATTGGGTAATGCCCTCAAAACCAATCTCGAAGACTTGGATAGGTTCTACTGATCGCACAGGGCCAAACTTTTCGATCGTATGGCGACGAATCCAGCGATCCAACTCTTCAATCTCAGCATTATCCAATCCAGAGTAAGCTTTAGCGAAGGACACTAAATTATCCCCTTGCCATAGAGCAAACGTGTAGTCAGTAAAGAGGTTAGCACGCTTGCCGCTGCCCGCCTGTGCATAGATCAACACTGCATCGAGACTCATTGGCTCCACCTTATATTTCCACCAGTAGCCACGTTTACGCCCTGCTAGGTAGGGGCTATTAAGGGCTTTTAACACCAAGCCCTCGGCTCCATGTTCCCTGGCTTGGCTCCGGTGCGATCGGAGTTCTTCCCAAGAAGCACAAGGCACGATGGTCGAAAGGCTAAACAACGATGAATCAGTGGTTGCCAACGCCTGGGTTAGTAGGGTTCGCCGCTCTACTAGGGGAAACTCCCGAATGTCTTGGCAGTCATACTCCAAGAGGTCATAGGCAATAAAATGCACAGGGTGGGCTTGCATTACTGCTTGGGTAATACGCTTGCGTCCTAGGCGTTTTTGTAAATGGTTAAAGCTCAAGGGTCGATTATCTTGCCAGCAGAGGATTTCACCATCTAGCACCAAACCATCAGGCAGGGTTTGTAGGGCCGTAGCTAGTTCTGGAAACTGGTCTGTAATCAAGTCTTCTCCCCGCGACCAGATGAACACCTCACCAGCTCGGTGAATCAGTTGAGCGCGAATGCCATCCCATTTCCATTCCACTTGGTAGGTTGTGAGGTCTTCTTGGGCAAATTTGTCTTCTTCTAAGGGTGAAGCCAGAAAAAAGGGATAGGGTTGACTGGGCGATCGTACAGTTGCGTCTCGTTGGATGAGCGTTTGGTAGAACTCTACAGTGGGTGTAAAGTCGCCCATCAGCCGATGCGCCATCACGGCTTCAGAAATGCCAAACTCAGCAGCCAGTGCTCGAATGACTAATTTTTCTGACACGCCTACCCGAAAGGCTCCGGTCAGAACTTTGTTGAGCACAAAGATCTCAGTTCCTTGCAGGGCGGCCCACCAAGCGACAATCATATCGCGCTGCTCAGCATCCGATCGTGCTGTCTTCACCGTAGGAATAATCTCCTCCATCCACCGCCATAGGGGAATGTTGCCAGTTTCAGGGTTCACATAGGACGCAAGATTTGCCGTAGGTGGTGATACATCAGGCAATTTAATATCAGGTAGCAACAGGGCAATCACTTCAGCACTATCACCCGTGTGGGCATAGCAATCTTCAAACAGCCACTCAGGGATGTTGCTAATTTGCAGGAACGTATCTCGTAACATCTTGGAGGTGACCAATCGTTTCCGGGTTTTTCCCAGCAGCAGATACAGTGCCCAGACAGCACTAGCAGGCTCGGCTTCTCGAAAATAGTGGCGTAGAGCATTGACCTTAGCGTTAATGGAGGTAGTGCTGTCGATCGCCTGAAATAATTGTGTAAAGTGCTTCATAGCCCCTAAGTCCTCAGCTATCGCCCTCGCCCTCAAATAATGTCTGTAAAGGCATGGCATTTAACCCCTGCACTTCGGTCAAATATCGCGATAGCACGTCGGTCTGTCCGTGGGTCACATACACGGTACTGGCTCCTGTTGCTTGCACTGTAGTCACTAACCCTTGCCAATCGGCATGATCAGACAGCACAAAGCCTCGCTCGTAACCCCGACGGCGGCGAGCGCCCCGCACTGCCATCCACCCAGAGGCGAAGGCCGTCTGAGGCTGGGGGAACCGCTTCATCCAGCTAGAGCGATGGGCGGAGGGAGGGGCTAATATCAAATCGCCAGCAAATTTGTAGTCACGGGGCATGGCAGCAACGGGCTTGGTAGGTGCCATGGGAACTCCAACTTGGCGATAAATCTCCGTGAGCACGTGGATAGCTCCATGCAGGTAGATGGGTCGATCGCTCCATGGGCGCAACTCACTCAAAATCCGTTGTGCTTTACCAAAGGCATAGCAAAAGAGCAAGGAGGGATGCTCTGGTTCACTTTGCCACCAGTCATAAATCTGCCGACAGCTATCGGTGCCAGACTGCCAACGATAGATAGGCAAGCCAAAGGTAGCTTCGGTAATGAATGTGTCACAGGGCACTACTTCAAACGGATCGCAGGTAGGGTCAGGACAGCGTTTGTAATCTCCAGAGACTACCCAAACTTGGTCTCTTGCTTCTACTCGAATCTGAGCAGACCCTAACACATGTCCGGCTGGATGAAACGATACCCAGGTGCTCCCTAGTTTCAATTTTTCTCCGTAGGTGACACCCTGGAGGCTGATGGCGCTACCTAGGCGATCGGTAAGAATACCCGCAGAAATTGCTGTAGCAATGTAATGCCGACATCCTGGACGGGCGTGATCGGAGTGAGCATGGGTAATCAGGGCGTTGTCTACAGGTCGCCAGGGATCAATGAAGAAATCGCCTGCCTCGCAGTACAACCCTTCAGGACGAACGGTGATTAGGGTCATGGACGACATCCAGCAAAGGAAGAAACTGGGAATGGTATGTCAAGCACAGATTTTCCGTAATAATGGCTGCCGATAATTTGGCATCCAAGTCCATAGCTGAACAGTATCCTAATCATGGTTCAACGGAGAGGGGGGGATTCGAACCCCCGAAACCTTTCAGTTTGCTCGATTTCAAGTCGAGTGCAATCGACCACTCTGCCACCTCTCCGGGCGGTTTTCCATGTGCTAGTCTATTTTACTCCCCTGTGGTCAGATCTGTCAGGCACGACTTGAGACTGACTTGTATTGTGGGCACTAACTGGGGGTGTAACTGATGAGATTGTGCGATCGTGCCCTGGGCATCTACCCAGACTTGGTGAACTGTGTTGACTTGTCCTTGGTAGAGGGAAACTAAGGAAAAATTGTGGAGTGTTGTCCCTTCAACGGTGATAATCCGAGGAACGGAGGCTGCATTGAGATAGAAGGTATTGCGAGCATCACGGCACAGACTGATGCGCAGTTGCTCACTATGGCGTAGTCGGTGGTGCATATGCCCAAAAGCCACTAGGGGAATGTGTTTGCCCATGGCCACTAGATAACCTAGGGCTTGAGCAAGGTCAGGGTCACCGTAATCGCCACCCACGGGTTGCCAATCTCTGCCGCAGGGGTCGTGGGCACGATCGCCCAACCCCAGAGGGCCACAGTGGCCTAGAAATATTAGTGTGGTAGTGGATGCTTGATTGGCTGCTGCGATGATTTTGGCAGTGGAGTCTGCAAAGCTGGTTACGCCAAACCGATCGCGGTAGAAGCGTCGATTTTTCCAGGTGGAACCACCCCAGCTAAAGGGGCGAGCGCCGACTACGCTGATCCCCAGGGTGGGAAAATTACGACAGCCATAGCCCACGTGATCGTCGCCCAACAGGTCAAGTTGTTGCTGCACTCGGTCTTCTTGGTTATGATCGTAGGGGCACTGGCGTTTTCCCCAACTAGAGGCCGTGTACCAAGCGTCATGATTACCAAGAATTGCTGCTTTAGGCAATTCTAGGGCTGCAATCGCCCGCACCACGTCCACCGACTCATTCCCAAAATCCCCCACAAACAATACAAGGTCAACTCCCAATTGATACAGGGCGTTAGCATCATCTGTACTCCACTGGTCATGAACATCCCCTACCACTGCAAGAGTCAAGGGACGATCGCTGTTGGACAGATGTGCGTTAACCATGGTTATACGGTGGTCATGAGAGTTGCCAGACGCGAATCGTTTTGTCTTTACTGCCACTGGCAATGGTTTGGCCATCGGGACTAATACTCAGGGCATCGATAGCATCAGTGTGTTCTGTGATCGTGGAAATCAAGTTACCAGTCCGTAGATTCCAGAATCTAATAGTGCGATCGCTGCCACCACTGATAATAGTCTGTCCGCCAGGATTCACTAGCACGGCATTCACACTGTCGGTATGGCCAGTCAAGGTTTGTTGTAGCTCACCCGTCTGCAATTGCCAAATTTTTATGGTTTTATCTTTGCTACCACTAATAATCATGGCATTGTTGGGGGTAATTGCCACTGTGTTGACTGAGTTGAGATGCCCTGGCATTGTGCGTTGTAGCTCTACTGTGTTCATCGCGCCGAGGTAAACTTTGTTATCCATCCCCCCAATCGCAAAGTATTGTTGATTGGGCGCGATCGTCACGGCTCGGACGATCCCCACGGTGCTTTTTGTGCGCAATAACTCCCCTCTAGACACGCTCCATAGGCGAATGGTGCGATCGCTACCACCACTCAGCAATCGCCTGCCATCAGGACTCAAGGCTACCGCGTTCACGTCCCGCATATGCCCGGACAAGGTTGACATTAAAGTCCCCATTTGCAGATCCCAGATTCGTACCGTTGCATCATCACTACCACTCACCAACAGCTTGCCATCTGGACTAACAGCCAACGCATTGATTGGTTTAGTATGGCCTTGCAGCGTGCGCAATAGCTCGCCTGTAGTGTAGTCCCATACTCGAATCGTGTCATCCAAGCCTCCACTCACTAGGGTTTTGCCATCTTGACAGAGAGCTACCGCCGTCACCCATGATGAGTGACCAACTAAGGTCTGAATACAAGACCAGCCACGATTTTGGGACGAGGGAGTAGACTTTGAAGCCAAGGCAGGGCCGTTGCCAAATTTCGGTGAAGACACGGGTTTAGAGTTGCTGCTACTCACCGGCCTAGGGGTAGACATGCGGATTAGGCCTGCTTCTAGCGGGGGTAAGCGTCGTCCATCTTTAGGTAAGCTGGATGCAGCCACAGCCGCTGGGCCTGTTGCCATGGCTTCCAGATCGCGCATTACCTCTTCCGCCGATTGGTAGCGCTCACTGACCAGATCTTTCAACATCTTGTCTAGAATTTGCCCCATGCCATCACTGATGGTCGTCCCTTGCCTCTCCAAATGTTCTCGCCACAACCACCGACCCGATAGAGGGTCATAGAGAACATCTGGTCGTTGTTGTGTCATGAGATACAAGCAGGTGGCTCCTAGGCTGTATATGTCGCTAGCTGGATAGGCTTTACCACTACGCCATTGTTCGATCGGCGAATATCCCTCTGTACCAATCTTCGTGCCTGCTTGGCTATTACTAGTTTCATCCAGTTGCTTAGCCACCCCAAAGTCAATCAACACCAACTTGTCGTCTAGCTTCTTGCGAATAATGTTGCCTGGCGTAATGTCCCGATGAATAATTTGCCGATCGTGAATGAACTTCAAGACGGGTAAAATTCCTAGCAGCAAACTGCGAATCTTTTGCTCATCAAAGCAACCATGACGATGAACATCTTGGGCTAAATTAACGCCTTCGATGAACTGTTGCACTAGATACAGTCGTTGGTCATGCTCAAAATAAGCCAATAGAGTGGGAATCTGAGGGTGCTCACCTAGCTCAAACAATCGTTTAGCTTCCTGCTCAAACAGAGCTAGCGCCTTGTCTAGGGATTGCTTGCCCTTAAACTGTGGTGAAAACTGTTTAATCACACAGGGAGCCTGTAGGCGATCCTCATCCGTGGCCAAATAGGTGCGCCCAAAGCCACCCTGTCCTAAGGGCTTCACCACTTTATATCGTCCCCTGAGCAACGGAGTTAGAGTCGTGCCACAACTCTGACAAACCTCCGTGTTGTCCGGATTCACTGGCTGCTGACAATCTGGGTTCAGACAACAGGTCATTGCTTTGATTACGTTATAAGTGGTAGAAGCAGTATTACTTAATTTATCATTGTGCTACTGTTGGCTGAAAGTTAACCAATATTTCATTACGGGATTCGTTTCCCAAGTAGTCATCGTTGTCGTTAGCGTAGGTGGCGATCGCGGGTGGCACTTGAGCTACAGCCCCCCACTTTTGCACTAGCGTCTGTAACAACCGGTCTTGTTCTACCCGCAAGCCCTCAATATCGGTGCCTCGGTTGATGATAGCGAACCAAACTAGCCCCCGATCGCGGGTAGGAAACACTCCAGCTAGGGCGCTCACAGTGTTCAGTGTCCCGGTTTTTACCGCAGCATGGGTGGGAATTTGACGATCAATGAGCGTGCCATCTGTATCTTTGTCCGCAACGGGAAATAGGTCAGCCACTGTCATCAGTGACCCCGTGCGAGTGAAAATCGGCTCTTGTAAGCGCTTTTGCAATGCCATCAGCAACGCACAAGCTGCCCGCGGAGAAATTCGATTATCGACCCCTAGGCCAGATCCATTCTGCAATTGAATTTCAGTAGGCGGGAGACCAGTGGCTTGGGCTGCCCGCTGAGCAACAATCGTTGAGCCACCCACCGCCCTAGCAAGGGCCTCTGCCATCTCATTGTTACTGTAGATGTTCATCAGTTTAATCAAATAACGCAACGACAGCGATCGATGCCGCACAATCGGCACGGCTGAACGGGCATTAGGAGTTGAGGCAACACCGGGCTTAAGGGTGAGCGATCGGGCGACCCGCACCTTGCCTGTAATTTCTACCTGGGGACGCGGAGTTCCTGGTGGGAGTGTACTGTACTGATAAGCAACTTCTGGAGACCAGATACTACTGTTTAGCCCTTGTTTGAGTAATAACCCAGACTTCATCGGGTCTGACTCATAGTTCATAGTGAACGCACCGACAATCACCAAATCGCCATTGACTCGCCGGATACCCATGCGATTTAGGGTATTGCCAAGGGCGATCGCCTCCTCCCAGACAAATAGCGGATCACCCTGACCCTGCACCACTAAGTCGCCCTGAACTATGCCATTTTCAACGGAACCCGTTGTACCAATTAAGGTTTCAAATCGGTAATCTAAACCCAGTACCTCCACAGCCGCCAGTGATGTAGCAATTTTAGTCAACGAAGCGGCAGGCAGTGGCACTGAACCTTGGTGATTCATCAATAGCGAATTAGCAGTTTGAATCCAAATACCCTGACCAGCACTCGGTGAGCCTAACTTGGCTAGATCTTGCAGATATTGACGCACGATTACTTCTGTGTCTGGATCATTAACTATCGCTGCTGCTGATAACTCTGGGGTTTCTACCAGCACAGCCCAATTCGTTGGGCTAAACAAGCCTCCTGCCGCTGTCAATGTTGTCCATAACAAAACCAACCCTACCTCAAACATCGTCTCTTTCCCTTTGGGTCAACTGTCCAGATTCACAACCGCAATTATCCCGTACTTTCCTCACAAAGGAAGCAGAGGAGCAAAAACAATTGTCTCCGCTGCTAGCAAACCATTCAGAGGCAGCATCAGCTAGTACCAATTCTCCAAACGCCAACGACATAACCCTTGAGTTCGTATTAAGGACTTAGGTTATTACTACGGACTGATGAGTTATACAGTCAGCTTTTGAGGAATTGGTATTACACATCAGGGTCTCTACCGGGACGATCGAGGCAATCGGCCCATTCAAATCAGCCAATGTTAGATGCATCTGCCAAGGCTCCTGCTGGCGGCAACGATTTGGCTATTGCTTGCACAGAGACAATTATTACCGATCGCTGCTTTGAGCGAGTGCCAACTATCATCAATGTTACGCCCTTCTCACCTTGTGGAACTAGAAGGGGTACCAGAACTTTAGTGAGGAGATGAGGGCAAGCTATTTCAGAAGTCTCAGAACTGTTGTGACTATAGAGCTTGATTGATAGATTCAGTAAGAATAACTGCTAATAAGAAGTAGTTATTGGCGGGATTTGATATCTAGTTTTAGGCGGTATTGATATGTTCTTACAAGACCTGTATTAATTATCTTAAGCTCAATTTCAACTTTCAGTTGATTCTTGCTAATTCAATTGATAGGAAATTGATATAGATGGCTCCAGTGAAGGATCATGGATGGGCAGTTCAGTCTTTCAAGTGATTCCTTGACTCTAGGCTAACAAATGTGAACCTTTAGGGAGTTTTTGATGGAAATTCTACTCAGAAATCCCTGCTAGGTTCTTACCCTTAGGACTTTCCTAACTAGATAGATCACTGTTGTGGAATCATCTCCTGATTCTGCAATGTTGGCGTTGCCATCATCAAAGGCCATTCTCGTCATCAGCTCTGTTCATTAATAGAGGTCTGATGATAGAGGTGCTATTGCCTATTAATCATTGGAGTCTATCTATGGAATCTATTTAGGCAGTTTAGTCTATTTTCGGATGATTTATCTGGTGTGAATTTTATTGATTCTGATGGCATTGATTAAGCTGTCTAATTCCTAAGGGTTCGAGATTTTTCACCTAATTCATTCTGTAATTTCGTTTGGAGGATTTATGTCCCGTATTGTTCGATTTTCGTCTCGCCGTCAGTTTTTGCAGTTGGCTACAATGGCTGCGATCGCAACCCCCTTGATCAAAGGATGTGCAGGTAACCCACCTAGTGATACTGCCTCCCCTAGCCCAGCCGCGAGTCCAACGCCTAGCCCAGTAGTAGGTGAGGGAGACAAACCCGAAGTGACCAAGGTGACCCTGGGGTTCTTGCCGATCGTCGAATCAGCACCCCTGATTATCGCTAAAGAGAAGGGATTTTTTGCCAAATATGGCCTTACTGAGGCAGTGGTTGCCAAGCAAGCAAACTGGCCTTCTGCACGGGATAACGTCGTCATTGGCTCTGAGCGCGGTGGCATCGACGGCGGACAGTGGCAAATGCCCATGCCCTATCTAATCAGCGAGGGTATTATCACCGATGGTCAAAAGGTGCCCATGTACGTTCTTGCTCAGTTGAAT
>JANWZG010000042.1 GCA_025054735.1 Cyanobacteriota bacterium
TGCTTGCAGAGCAGTACGGACATGGGTTCCTAAAATCGACAAAACGGATTGAGCTTTGGATAGGTCAATGCCCTGACTAGCAGCAACTTGCTGAACTGTGTTCAGAATATTACTCAATTGGTCAGAGCTAGCTTCTTGCGTTGGATTGTTGATGGCGCTTACGATCTGGTCAAAGAGTCCCATAGATTCTTTCCGAACAACACCAGGATCATAGTAAAGGATGTAGAGTCAGGGATTTATAAAGAAAAACTGATCCCCATGCATCCTAGGATATTTGAGACTGGCAAATTTCCCTCTGAGCAGGGTGCTTAGCTGTATGGCATGATGAAAGTATTCTTAACGACATAGCGGTGTCAATGTTTTTGGTCACAGGAGCAACGGGTGGTCTAGGACGGCGGGTGGTCAGATTGCTGCGCGATCGAAATCAGCCTGTGCGCGCCTTTGTCCGGCTTACTTCTCGCTATAGTGAACTGGAACAACGGGGAGCAGAGGTGTTTGTCGGCAACCTGCTGCGAGAACGAGATATTCAAAAAGCCTGTCAAGGGATCCAGTTTGTAATTTGTGCCCATGGCAGTAGGCCCGACGGTGATGCTCAAAGTATTGACTATCAAGCCACGATTGACCTGATTGATCAGGCTAAGGCGGCTGGAGTGCAGCATTTTGTCTACATCTCAGTGCTAGGAGCCGATCGCACCTATGATGATGCTCCTGTGTTTAAGGCTAAGCAA
Organism: Cyanobacteriota bacterium; assembly: GCA_025054735.1. Classification (NCBI taxonomy): domain Bacteria; kingdom Bacillati; phylum Cyanobacteriota; species Cyanobacteriota bacterium. Next base: position 729 of record JANWZG010000042.1, read on the forward strand.
TTGGTGGAGCGGTATCTACAAGCCAGTGGCCTGACATACACAATTTTGCGTCCGGCTGGGTTTGCCTCTAACCTGCTACCTCTAGCAGAGACTTTTCGCCAGACAGGTCTGTATTTGCTAGTGGGGAATCCTAAGAGTCGAGTATCGATCGTCAGCACTGATGACTTAGCACGGCTAGCTATCGATGCAGTGACGCTAACTGCTGCTCGGTATCAGGTCTTGGCTGTTGGCGGCCCTGATATTTTAGAGCGACAGCACATTCCCCAGATGTTTGGACGGCTGTTTCAACGAGAGCCGATCGTAATCCCCGTGCCTCTGCTAGCCCTAGATACAGCCCGAACTCTAGTGGGGATTATCAACCCTCAGGGACAGCAGTCTCTAGGTACATTACGAACACTGTTAGCGAATGAGTTTTTTTGCACGGCTGACCAAATCAACCAAGTTGAAGCCATCTTTGGCATTGAACTAGAGTCTTTAGAGAGTTTTCTCCGTCGATACTTGCTACCGGCATAGGTAGGGGATCGAGCAGACTTAATCAGGCGCACTGCGCTGTGCAACTTCCACGGCTCATAGCAAAAAAACGATAGAACAAATTGATTACTGTTAAGGCTTGTAGTGAAGAGTTAAGTCTTCACTACCAACATCCTAGCTAGATTGCATATCACGCGGTACAAATTTCCCATGCTATGGCTACAGATAACTCGTGGCAAAGACTTGAGTCCTGACTATGAACTAGGAACTGGTGGGTGATGTAGCTGGCTTTTGCCGAACCTCAATTACTGAGGTGTACACAAGGGTTTCTGCCGAAGCGCATGTAGCAACTCTTGGGTGGTGAATGGTTTAGCTAAAAAGCCCTGAAAGCCTAGACGATCAGCCTCAGCGACAGCTTCAGTGGAGTTAAGGCCGCTCATGGCGATCGCATAAATGCTTGGGTTGAATTGCCGCAAGAGAGCAATGGTGGTGAGGCCATCCATCACGGGCATCATTAAATCTATTAACACGCAATGGATGTCATGGTGATGAGTAGCAACTAGGGCGATCGCCTGTTCTCCATTGTTAGCAGTCAACACCCGATAGTTGTGCATTTCTAAAGTGGTTTTGGTGATTTCGCAGATGGCGACTTCATCATCCACGACCAAGATTAACTCTTGGTGACCAACCAATACACCTAATGGAGCATGGAGCGGGGCAGGGTCACGATCGCAGGCTGGTAGAAATACACTAAACTGGCTGCCTTGGGCGGGTTGACTCTGCACATCCACAAAGCCGTTATGACTCTTGACAATACCCAGTACGGCTGAAAGTCCAAGTCCAGTGCCTTTGCCCACTTCCTTAGTCGTGAAAAAAGGGTCAAAAATTCGGTGCAGAATGTCTGGAGCAATGCCTATACCTGTATCAGCGATCGTCACTACCACATAGTCTCCAACTTTGCCCTCTAGGTAATTGCGGGCCTGGAACTCGTCTAGCGCCAAGTTGCGAGCGGTAATGCTTAGTGTGCCTCCCTGGGGCATCGCATCACGGGCATTAACACAGAGATTCATGACCACTTGGTGCAGTTGGGTAGCATCTCCACAGACATTCCACAGGTTTGGGTCGATGGCCATGTGAATGGCGATCGACTTAGGCAACGTTTGCTCTAGAATGCCTTTCACTTCGCTTAACACATGTTTGATCTGTAGCGTAACTCGCTTACCTTCTACCCCCCGTGCAAAGGACAGAATTTGCTTCACTAGATTGGCTCCCCGTTTGGCACTCGTTTCTAGGGTTTCTAAGATGTGCTTGGTGCTGGGGTCTAGGTTAGGAACTTTCATGGGCAACAGTTGCACCACGGCCAGCATGGGAGTGAGGATGTTGTTAAGGTCATGGGCGATGCCACTGGCAAGAGTACCTAGGCTTTCTAGGCGTTGTGCCCGCAGAAATTGAGCTTCGAGTTGTTTGCGATCAGTAATATCAAGGTAAATGCCCATCATGCGCTGGGGCTGACCGGTATCGTCATAGAAAACACTGCCCTTGATGGCAATCCAGCGAATCTTGTCTGTGGTGCTGACTAGACGAAATTCAGTGTCTAGTCCTTGACCTGTAGCGATGGCTTGCTGTAGTTCCTCGTGCGTGCGGGCACGATCGTCGGGATGGAGCATCTGCAGCCACGTGTGATAATCCCCAGTAAAGGAACTAGGAGCCAAATACTCTGGGTCAGCATCACTACTCCATGTAAAGCTATCAGTCTGGAGGTTCCACTCCACAGTGCCAATTTTCCCAGCTTTTTGTGCCAGTTCTAGGCGTTCCTGCATCCGTTGGCGCTGTTCAATTTCTTGACGCAACTGAGCGTTAGCATTTTTGAGTTCAACAGTCCGTTCTTGCACTCGCTGCTCTAACACCTCATTGGCCTCTCGCAGTGCCTCAGCGGTCTGTTTCCGCTCAATGGCATAGCGTAGCGATCGCACAAGCAACTCGTGGGTAACTTGCCGTTTCACTAAATAATCCTGTGCGCCATGACGCACGGCTTTGACGGCTAGATCCTCATCGTTAGTGTTGGTTAAGACGACGATTGGTAAACTCGGTATAGCTCGAATCAAGGTATCTAGTGATGCTAAACCCACACTATCTGGCAGGGTCAAATCGAGTAAGACCACATCCGTTGGGTTGGTCGTCAAGTGGGTGATCGCCTCTGCCAGACGTTTCACATGAGCCAAAATAAAGCGCTGGTGTAACGTGCTCTTTAGGATTTCTTGCAACAACCTAGCTTCGGCGGCGTTGTCTTCTACCAATAGCACGTTTACAGGGGGTGATGGTGTCTCTGGCGGCGCTGGTTCTGCTACCCAGCCGCGATCGGAGGCATCCCAGATGGAGGTAATGTCGCTGTTTCTAACCAAAATTCCTCAATTCCCCGAACAATTTTGAATAACTGAGCTAAGTTGCGCGACTTAGAAATGTAACAGTTCACGTGTAAATCGTAGCTTTTGATGATGTCATCTTCATCGCGCGAGGTTGTCAACACAATGATGGGAATATGCTGGAGAACTGGATCAGCCTTGATTTCTGCTAGCACTTCCCGGCCATCTTTTTTCGGCAAGTTCAAATCTAGCAGGATAAGGTCAGGACGCACTGCATCTCGATAGTCCCCATCCTGCCGCAGATAGGTCATTGCTTCTACACCATCGCGGGTGATGATCACCTCACAGGAAACTGACGTACTTTTCAATGCTTCCTGAATGAGGCGAATATCACCCCGGTTATCTTCGACCAAAAGGATACGTTTGAGTTGTGCGTCCACTAGCATGGTTGCGATCGCGCCCCCCCACGGGAATAGTGAAATAGAAGGTTGCCCCCTCGCCTAGGGCAGACTCAACCCAAATCTGCCCCCGATGGCATTCCACAATTTTCTTACAAATCGCTAGCCCCATGCCAGATCCGGGGTATTCATCACGGGTATGGAGCCGCTGGAAAATCACAAAAATGCGTTCAGCAAACCGGGGATCAATACCAATGCCGTTATCCTGCACGGAGAATAACCAATCATCTTCACGCCGCTGCACCCCGATGTGAATCTGGGGCGTTACGTCAGGCTTACGGAACTTAATGGCATTACCAATCAGGTTTTGGAATAGTTGCATGAGTTGGGTACTGTCAGCAACGATCGTCGGCAAGGGATCATGGGTAATGACCGCACCCGTTTCTGTTATTCGTCCCCGTAGGTTACCCAATGCCAGTTCTAGAGCAACTTTTAGGTCAGTGAGTTCCCATTCAATACCCTTCAAATCGACCTTAGAATAAGCCAGCACATCATCGATCAAGGTTTGCATCAGGCTGACTCCTTCCACCGCAAAGTGAATGAATTCTTTACCGTCATCATCCAATTCGGTGTTGTACCGCATTTCCAATAACTGGACAAAATTGGCCACTTGATTCAACGGTTCTTGTAAATCGTGGGAGGCAACATAGGCAAACTTTTTCAATTCAGCGTTCGATCGCTCCAAATCCTGTGCCAACAGTGCCAATTCTTCCGCTTGACGCAAGATAATGTTCACGATTGCCTTTCGTAGTTCCAGAGCTGCCTTTACCTCCACCGCCTTCCAGGGCAGTGACTTCAGCCACACAGTCTCTTTCCATAGCTCAAAGGACTTACGGGGACACAGGCGCACCGTACCTCCTTCTTCAGCGACATCGTAGGCATGACTTGGGTCGCCACCCCAGTTGACGGTTTGAATCACCTCTGGACGGAACCACAAGACATAGCTGCGCTTAGAAATGGGAATTGCCAACAGGCCACTAGCTACATTCTTAAACCGCTCTGCATCGGAGTAGACCAGTGGCAGAGCATTGGTAACAAATACCTCACTCTCTACATGCTTGTTCAGCCATTGCACCAGGAAATTCAACTCATCCTCTGGTGGCGTATGTCCCAAGGTTACCCAGCGCCCACTAAAACAAACAGCAGCACCCCGTGCATCTACCAAATCCAACAGGTTGGGATGATGACAGGTCAACCCATCGATGAAATAGTCTGCCTCAGACATAGCTTCAACCAAGGCACTTTGCACCTGGGCTACCTTCATGCGGTAGTTATAATCTGCTTCTTCTTCGCGGGTTACAATCTCAGCAAACACCATCCGCCCTAGGAATTCACAGGCTTTCCGAAGTTCGTAGGGCACTAGCATGGGAGTGCGATGGTGGCAAGCAATTAAGCCCCACAGCTTATCGTCTTTCATAAGAGAAATGGTGAGGGATGCTCCCACACCCATGTTGTGCAGGTACTCCAAGTGGCAGGGTAAGGACTGCGCAAAATAGACAGCGTGAGATCCGTTGGCTGTTTGGTAAGGGGATTCACTGCAGGATACAAATCCACTGCCTCGGCAGCCGCATTGGGGATCACCCGAATCCAGTTGGAAAGAAACATTCGCCGTGCTGTGCTGGGAATGTCTGATTCGGGGTAATGCAGACCCAAGAATGGTTCCATCTCGTCCAGCTTTTCTTCAGCAACGACTTCACCATGTCCATCCTCATCAAATTTATAGAGCATGACCCGATCAAACCCGGTTACCTTGCGTACTTCTCGCACAATGATGTGGTAAAAATCTGCTAGGTTGGACGTGGCCTCTAATTGGTGAATGGAAGCCTTTGCTAGATGGTAGAAGCTCAAGAAGGGAATGCTGTCTTGAGTAAGAGCAGGTTCTAGCTCTAGGACGAGAGTGTGATCTACTGTGCGATGAAATATTGCGTCGAACACGCTGTAGTCATCTCCCTTGCGCCGCACCCACACCTTTGTGGGATTAATTAGTTCTAGATTGTTGCTAGCCAAACCAGCCTTGAAGCGATCGACCTGATAGGGATCAAGAATAGTCTCTAAAGACTTGCCTAACACATCATCAACCTTCAGTCCTAGCAGAGGGACAGTATTTTGGCTCACTTGCAAGACCTGCAATTCTGGCTCACTCAACACCAGCAATACGCCGTGGGATTGGATTTTTGTTAAATGATGAATTTCAGGCTGTTTAAGACTGATTAAATGATCATGAGTTTCAACAGTAGTAACAGTCATAATTAATTTCTCCGAATAGAAAATAACTCCTGTAACCAAACCAGGTATCACTGCGCAACATTCGCTTAGTTTAGGTTTAGTTACAATTCATAGCCAGCAACGCACAGCAGTTAGCTATTAGTTAGCTAGCAATCAACACGAACTAATTAACGCAAACTTGAGGATAGGGTGTAGAGCAAACATTAGCAGCTAAAGTGGCTAAACTAAAGCGACTAAATAAGTAGTAAAGACGCAGCAATCTCAGAGTGTAGATCCTTACAGCAACTGCCTGTGATCAACTGCTAAACCAGCGACCTAACTACCATGTATGGTAGCTACGGTAATAGGATGTCTTGCAAGTCTGCTGTCAATAGTAACTGCTGGCAGTTCCTCTCTAAAAACTTCCCAACTCAACGCTGGAATAGGTAGCTATTGTACTGCTCCACATTTAGCAGCATATCCCAGAACAGTTGACGATCGTTGGAAGTAATTCTTAAATAAATCCAGAAAGTTTTTTGAGGGATTAAAGTATGTGGTTTTGATGAAGTTGAATCGAGAGAAAAATACTAATTATTTAGAGAAAAAACATTTTTATTAATATAAAAAGTTGATTGTGGAAGTTATTACTCTAATGGCAATGTCACAATTCCTAACCAAAATTCTTCAATTCGCTGCACGATTTCTGACAGGTTGTGCAAGTCACGAGATTTGATGACGTAGCAGTTGCCCTGTAAGGCATAGCTTCTGAAAATGTCTTCCCTGCGATCGCTGACGGTAAACACAATAATGGGAATGCGCCGCAGGTGTGCATTTTGCTTGATAGCCGTTAGGATGTCGAGTCCGTTAGTGTCTGGTAAATCGAGGTCTAACAGAATGAGATCAGGGCGGGGAGCTGTGGTGTGCTGTCCTTGACGAGTTAGGAATTCTAGGGCTTCGTCACCACGGGCGATCGCCACGAGGCGGTAGGGATTTCGACTCTCTGTTAGAGCCGTAGTAATGGTGCGAACGTGCTCAGAATTAGCATCAACAACTAGGATGAAGCGCTCAACGGTGGATACTGCCATCGGGACAACCTGCACAGCTAGGGTGATAGTTCCGATATTTAACATGGATAGTCAGGTGACGGCCAAATCGCCAGAAATTATTACGGTTTTACTGCTACTTAACAAAATACTTAGCCTGCAACCTCATGCTGATTAGCCAGTTAGTCACTACAAGATGATGCACTCCTAGCATTCGGGCATAAAATTCATATCGGCGGTAACACTCTGAAGCCATCCATGTTGGCGTAAATGAATTCCAACAGTCATCATCTCAAGAGACTATTGAACGTTGAGTTTCGCAACTATGCATCCAAGGTATCGTTCGCTAATCCGCTATAACCATAGGTGGGTGACTCCCACTGACCAGAGGTATTCTTACTCCTTGCGTGCAGTTATGCCCGTGCTGATTCCATGCCCAGCTAGGTGGTTGCAACCAGTGATTCTATTTGCGGTAGTTCTATTGGCAATTCTTGGTGGTCAGCACTTGTCATTTACCCCTGCGATCGCGCAGGCCGCGACCTGTCGTTTCCCAGCATCAGCGGCTGCTCAAAAGCGGGAGTATTTACGCAGAGCTGTTGCAGGCGATAGAGATGCCCAAAGCCGCTACGCTGCGATCGTGGCCCAACATGCCCAACAGTTACAACAATGTCGGAGTCAAGCATGGCCTGCACAACAGGGCATCTGGATGCGGCTATATCCCTGTGATGCTCGTGTTGGAGGTGTCGAGGATGTACTCGATCGCATTGTCAACCTGGGGTATAACGAAGTCTACATCGAAGTGTTCTACAGCGGACAAGTCTTGCTGCCTCGCAACAACAACCCCACTCCTTGGATCCCAGTGCTGCGGAATGCAGGGTTAGAAAACCGTGATCTCTTGGCTGAAGCCATTCAAAAAGGGCGTGATCGGGGGCTAAAAGTCTATGCGTGGCTGTTTACCATGAACTTTGGTCAAACCTATGCTCGAGTCCCTGGGCGACAGGCTGCTATTGCCCGCAATGGTCGAGGACAAACCTCATTAGAAGTGGCTCATGCGGCTAGTTTTGGGATTGATATAAATAGCATTAACACTGAAGAGCTATTCATCGATCCCTATAGCCCTATTGCCAGGGCGGATTATATTCGCCTAGTAGAAGCTGTTGCCCAGCGCCGACCTGATGGTGTGTTGTTTGACTACATTCGCTACCCCAAAGGCCGAGGAAGTAATTCCATCGCTACTAGGGCAACTGACCTATGGATTTATAGTGAAGCATCCCGGCAAGCTCTGTACAACAGAGCCTTAAACGAAAAGGGATATGCGCTGATTCAGCGATTTCTCAGCCAAGGGTATATTACGCAAAATGATATTGATACCGTGGACAAACAATATCCCTATGAGCTAGAGCCAATGTGGCATGGACGATCGCCCATGAATATTCGGCCTCTACCCCCTGCTGCTGTTCGTCAGCCTGTGTTGCAACAAGAGCTATGGTATTTAGCTGTGGCTCATGCTGTGCAAGGTGTTGTGGATTTTTTGCATACTGCGATCGACCCACTGCTTCGTGCCCGCATTACCTCCGGGGTTGTGTTTTTTCCGGATGGCAATCAGGTTATTGGCCAGGGCTATGATTCACGGCTGCAAGCTTGGGAACGATTTCCAGCATTCATGGAATGGCACCCTATGGCCTATGCCACCTGTAACGATGCTCGTTGCATTATTGACCAAGTGCTTCGAGTCTTGGCAAACGCTCCCCAAGGAACTCAGGTGAAACCAGTGTTAGCTGGAGCATGGGGACAATCAGTGCGTAACCGTCCCCCCTTAGAGTCACAGATGCAAGCCCTACGACAAACTGTGCCCCAGTTACGCGGAGTTAGTCACTTTGCCTATTCATGGCAGGAACCGGAGGTCGATCGCCAACGCCGCTCCTGTCGATTGTAGAGTTAGCTTGCTGGCAGAATCCACGGTCGATTCAGATGGCATATTCAGATAGCATAGATGTGCCCATCGATTAACAGGCGAGTAATGCCCTTAGCTTGAAGCTGAACAGATGCTTTAGTAAGAAGCTTGCCATCAGGAACTTTGATTACCTTCTGGTTTTTTTTAGAAAATCGTCGGGCTACGCGGTGATTGTCAAACACAGGCAGGGTTGTCTCTTGAATTTCCGAGGGTGGTATGTTACCTAAATCGCCAAAATCCTTAAGGGGATGGGTGACCAACTCAGAGGTGCGATCGACAACTAGATAAACTGTTTTGGGTAGGACTGCCTCTGAGAATGGTAAGACCTGCACAGTTTCATCGGGTAGTTGACGAAGCATAAAACTACCGGAGTTGTCATCGTCATCGGTGAGATCATCGTCATCAAAATCTTCCTCAAATAGTGGGTCTGCATCGTCATCAATGTCATCACTATCTAAGTCAGCATCCATCTCTGCGTCTAACTCATCCTCATCTACATCCTCATCTATAGGAGAAAAAAACTCGTGGTCTGTGGTTGAGGATAGCTCTATAAGGGACTCTGCCGCCAAGTCGTTATTGGCAGCCAGAGTATCAGATAATTCGGCTAGTGCTGACGATCGTCGCCGTCTAAGCCGTGGCGGCGACTCCAAACTAGAACCATCGTCAGAGCCTGCTCCATCATCAATACTCAAAGGGTTATTATCGCCCTCGTCTTCGGCATCGATTGTATGATCCAGGGCAGTTTTGGAGGCTTCAGCCGCCACATCTTCAGTAATCTCATCATCGGTTGCCTCATGATGGTCTACCAAGGGACTATCTGACAAAGGTGCCCCCAGCACCGATCGTGGCGATCGCTTTTGTTGCGCTAGCATCTCATACTCCTCACTTGCCAAGCCAGCCTTCAGGATGCGACCAACCGTTGTTGGACTCACCCCATACCGATGAGCAATGGTCGAAGCTGTCTCTTCAGGCAAGCGATACAATTCGACGATCGCCTGTTTATCAGCATCAGATAACTTAGGAGGAGTCATACTGCCACCACCACGCAACATAGACTCTCTCAATTTTAAGGGCTTGTAGCCTACAAACACCCAATATTCTGAAATTAAGATAAAGATGCCACTAGCTCTCTTGAATCCATTTTGCTTTTGATGGAATCCTTTAAAGATAATTTTTCTGTTCTGATGCAACCTGAGCTAGACTAGGTGCGCCGACGACTGGCTCGACGCGATCGGGTTGACAGGTCATATTCCAGCACAGCGCCTAACCCAAACAAGACTCCACTAAAGACCCAACCTACTTCCAAGACCCCACCACTTTGATAATTAAGAGAGCGAGATGCAAGCTGGAAGTACAAATCAGCAACATAGAACGAAAAGGCTGCGGCGGCAATCATGCGCCATGATATGGAAAAACGCCCTCCCCAAAACGCCAACAATAGCGTTGTTGCCATCACTAATAGAGCCACATCAGCCGCCAAGTAAAAGGTTTTGACAGCAGTTTGCAACAGCGTTGGCTCTTCAACAGCCACAGGTGATTCGGGTACAGGCATTGCAGGCGATTCTGAACCCTCAGGCACTGTTGGACTGGGACTAGCAACTGGTGGTGTTGTAGGTCGCGTAGCGGGAGAGGGAGATAGCTTAGGTGGGGGCTGAGTCCCAGCTTTAGGGATGGCAGCAGGCTGAGTAGGCTTGACTGTAGGAGATGCTTGCTGCGGGGGTGCTCCAGTTGCTGGTTTGGGCGAGCTAGTTACTGGCTTGGGTAACGCAGGCCGATTAGGCTTAGCTACAGGAGCCGTTGGTGAAGCCTTAGGCGTTGGTGGAGCAACAGGAGGAGCTGGCTGAGCATTAGCCGACGGCATCAGCAGCGGTAAGTCCTTTGCTAGTTCAAGCCTGACGGCCTGAATTTGAGCGACTACAGCTGCTCGGTAATTTGCCAAGGTTACCGATGGGGGCTGCTTAGCTACTGTCAGCCAAACCGCGATCGCTATGCCCGCAGCACCAATGCCAACGACCGTCAACCACTGCCAGATTTCAAGGGATAGCCGCTTGGAAAACACAGCTAACATCATCCCTACAATGAAGCAGAGATATGCTGTCAGGAAGAAAAGGTCTGCAACAGAAACCTCTGGGTCTTGCCCTAGAACTAGCTCAATGTAGCCGAAAATACCCTGTCCAATGAAATAGAGCAGCGTGCCAGACCCAATAAACAGCCAAACATTGCGACCACTAACGATTTGTGGACTGCGCCAATTACGGAAGCATAGCAGCGTAGAGCAGAGAAAAGCTACCATTTCAAACACATAGGTGCCGATAGTATACCACTGGGGTAATTCTTCACCAGCACTCTTTGTACCAAAGACTAGGTAGAACAGTAGTGCAAGCACACCCCACGCCACACCAGCTATTACAACGTTCTGCACTGACAGAAGAGTTTTGTCACTCGCTGGTTTATCAATAGATTTGCTCATAGGACGGCAACCACAAAGTTAGCAGTGTCAACGAATTGGATTTGAAATGAACACGGGCTACAGAGCTAAAAATCCTCACATCAAAACTCACATCAAGAAAAGCATAGAACCGGACATCTGACACATTAAATCTCGATGTAATGCATCGACTCGACCAATCTTAACGTTGATAGAGCACTATTTCCATAGCTTCGCATTGGGAGATTGTTTCAACCAGTCTAGAAATCTAGCTTGGTCAGCTTCAGATAGGTCTTGCAAGGTTTCCATCGCACGATTGGCAAAGCTAGTGTTACCAAAAAACTTTTTGCCTAGTTGATGTAGCTCTTCCAACAACTTGTTCAAGTGATAGTCTTGCCAACTGGGTACTTGCAACATCTTAAGTGGATCCGTTGTTAATAGTCCCTTAACAGCATCTGGAGAATCGGCTTGGGGAAACTTCCACTTCTGAAACATATCAATCATATCTTTTTGAAACAGCCCTACTTGCTTGGCACCTAGCAAGTCTTCAATATCTAGGTAAACTGCCTGCAAGAGAAGCAAACAGGCTTGTACATAGGCAGTTGGCGCAGAGTCTCCCTCTGGGTCATCTCCAAGCTGATCTAGCCGGACTTTGCCCCAAACGCTGTAGCGATCAGGCTCCTCTAACAGTACACAAGCTTTGCCCTGATTATCTGTCAGATCACGCCATAGGGCTTTGGCATCTTCTTCTTGGCCAGCATTGAACCACTGGATTAAGCGAAACGTCTGCCCCTGATAACTCAAAATCGGGATCGACTGATTCCGACTGGGGTGCTGTACATTTGAAATCTCGACATCCTGCCGCTTTAAGATAAACATGAGATTCCAGACTTAAACTTCCTGTTGCGCTATGAGGACACTACACCCGAACCGCACAGCATCTGTTTTAACACGTATCATACTTCTCCAGAGTCTCATGGGTTGCAGTTTTGTGCAAATTTGATTAAGCAGCCTCAACTGGCTCACAGCGACTTGCATAATTATGGAGAAGCAGATCGTTTCCAATAGCTTAAACTGAGAATAACGTTACGTGCTAGCGTAAACAAAAGTATAATCCCAGTTTTGCTTCTTCAGAGGTTTTGATGGTCAGTATGCGTATAGGCGCTAAGGTGACATCGTAGCAAACAATTTGTCTCGGTTGCGTCTGCGGTTACGGGTTTAGAAGTAGCTAGCTTGGGTGCGTAACTCAGTTGGATAGAGTAGCGGATTTCTAATCCGCCTGTCGTAGGTTCGAGTCCTACCGCACCCGTTCTCTTGATTTCTCTTCATGTTGCCTAAAACTTTCAGCAGTGATTACGAAAACCTAGATAGTTATCAAAACAATAGACTGGCGGCGATCGCTACCCTAGCTAAAGGGGTAACTGAGCGTGGCAAAACGGGGAGACGGATAGTTGTTAACCCTGGAAACTGCTCAGGAGGAATGCTCTGTCCAGGTTCATAACGATTATGGACTAAGTAATGCTGGTAAACGCCTAACCTAGTGAGAGCTTGACTTAGCCGTTCTGCTTCAGCCATGATTGCCGTCTGTGCTTGTAAAACACCAATAAACTCAGTGTATTGCGGATCCTTAAGCTGCCGTTGAGTCTGTATGACTCGCTGCCGTAGAGTACGCAAGCGCCCTATAAGTTCCGTGTGGCCTAGTATGTCTTGATACTTGATCCACAATTTGAAAATCCAGGCCAACCAGTCACCCATAGCTGTAGGCATTTCCAAAAATCGCAGCAGATGGCCGGTGGGGGCTGTATCAAGAATGATTAAGTCTTGCTCTTGCCGTTCAAGCAAATCCATAACAGTGACTAGAGATAGCATCTCATCAATTCCAGGAAGGGCTTGAGCCACGATCGTTCGCCATGCCTCTGGGCCGTAGGCTATCTGCAATGCATCATCATCACTGTCGCCGCTCATCATGTCGGCTAGCTCCCACAGGTAGTCGTCTCGGAACTGATCAAGGACGCGATCGGCATCCACCTCTTGGGCTGTCAGGTTACCGTTGGAACTAGGAAAATCCTGGAATATGGTGCGAAGTGGCTGTATTGCTTCGGTGGGCAATCCTTGGTAGAGGCGGTCAGGATTGCACTCAATGGCCTGTGGCTCATGCCCTAGGGATTGCCCGAAAGCATCGCCTAGGGAGTGGGCAGGGTCAATAGAAATTGCGCGAATCTGACGGTTGGGATGTCGGTGTGCCATGGCCCAGGCAATGGCAGCAGCTACAGTTGTCTTGCCTACACCCCCCTTGCCACCTACTAGAATTAGCCGTCGTCCTTCAGCAATAAAGTCAGGAAAACTGGGTGGGATTTTAGCAGGGATGATTACCGTCGTTGTGACTGTAGGAACAGCAACTGGCGAGGTTAACAGGCTGAGGGTAGCAAACAGACGATCGAGAGCTGGCCCGCCCACAGGCTCTTCAGGCTGCAGGGGGATAGTCAGTAAAGGCCGATCAGGGGCGATAGTTTGTAACTGAGCCAGGATTGCCTGCTGCTCAGCGTAGCGATCCTGCAAGGTTAAGGAGGCACTTGACCAGTCATCTATTGTGATCAAGCGGTTGATTACTAGACCACCCAGAGGAATTTGCAACTGAGCCAGTGCCTCA
>JANWZG010000043.1 GCA_025054735.1 Cyanobacteriota bacterium
CAGGCTAATGTGATCATGGGCAATGGTGACCACGGCATTCTAGTAACTCACCAAGCCAAGGGTGAAGTGCGAGGTAATCAATTCCGCAACAATGGGTTTGGGATCGCTATTCAAAATGATGCCGCCCCATTGCTAGCAGACAATCAGGTGCAACAAAATCGTTGGGGCATTTTTATCTCTCACCAGGCGAAGCCAGTGCTGCGGGGCAATGTTGTGCAGCAAAATCGAGAGGGTGGCCTTGCTATCATCAACACTGCCTTGCCTGATTTAGGGCGAATGGGCGATCCTGGTGGCAATTCAATCCAAAACAACCAAGGATCCAGTGATGTGACCAATGCGACAGAGAGGCGGTTAGTAGCGGTCGGCAACCAGTTGAATCCTAGTCGTCTACAGGGCGAGGTCGTGCTGTCGGCTGAAGCACCTCAACCGCCGGCTACCATTCCCGCCCCTGCTCCAGTGCCCTCGCCACCTACACCAACACCACCAGCTATAACCAGCCAGTTCCAAGACATAGCGGCTCACTGGGCTGAGGCGTTTATCCGAGCCTTAATAGAGCGGCGGGTACTGCGTGGCTTTCCGAATGGCACCTTCCAGCCAGAAGCTCCTATGACTCGTGCCGAGTTTGCCGCCACGATCGTCACAGCCTTCCCTATCCCAGACAAACGCCAGCCAGGGCAATACACTGATGTTCCCAGTAACTTTTGGGCAGCCCAAGTGATTCGCAAAGCAGACAGCACTGGTTTTATGTCTGGGTTTCCTGATGGTAGTTTTCGCCCCCATCTCAACCTAACGCGGGTACAGGCGATGGTTGCAGTTGTCCAAGGCTTAGGACTTAGGGGCGGTGGCCCTAGTGATTTAGGGAACTATCGCGATCGTGCTCAGATCCCTAGCTATGCCGTGGATGCGATCGCCACTGCCACCCAACGCCGCCTCGTAGTCAACTACCCCTTGCTTGACCACTTGCACCCAATGCGAAATATTACCCGTGCTGAAGTTGCAGCTTTAATCTATCAAGGACTTGTAGCTATCGGGGCCGCCCCTGCTATTGCCTCCCCATTTATCGTTAACCCTATGCCAGTTATGACCAACTTTACTGATGTGCAGGGACATTGGGCAGCAGCATTCATTGCAGGTCTCGCTGGACAACGCATGATTGGTGGCTTTCCCGATGGCAGCTTTCGGCCTGATGGCATGATGACCCGCGTGCAATATTGCGGGCTGCTGGTGAATGCCTTTAACCCTGCACCCAAGCGCGAAGCTGTATCGTTCACCGATGTGCCAGCTAATTTTTGGGGAGCCGCTGTGATTCAACGTGCCTATCGTGGTGGTTTTATTTCTGGCTTTACGCATGGCATGTTTCGCCCGCATGACGCGATCGCCCGGGTACAGGTGCTGGTGTCTTTAGTTCAAGGTTTAGGATTACCCCCGGCTGACTTGGCCCTGCTGCATCGCTATCTCGATCAAGACAAGATCCCAGCCTATGCTCGCAATGCTGTTGCCTCAGCAACGGCTAATCACTTGGTGCTCAACTATCCAGTGCAGCAATGGTTGAACCCTAATTTAGCGGCGACTCGTGGCGAGGTAACAGCTATGGTTTACCAGGCATTGGTGCGGGCTAGACGAGTTCCAGCGATCGCCTCTCCCTTTATCATCACCGTCTGATTCTGCACCTGACCAGTTCACTTCAGACTTGAGGTCAAATCTCAGCGCATTTGGCATACTGGAAACACATCTCCATCAACCTATGACAACTCAAAACTAACCCACAACTTATGTTCGGAACCTACCAGCACAGTAACCTGCGAATTGAAGTCGATGCGTCGGATGTCACTATCCGCAAAAGCCTTACGGATCCTAGACAGTTGCGCCAATGGTTATCTCCCCAGCAGATTGACTCTAACCTCACAGAGCCATTACAGTCTGGGCAGCGCTTTGTTAGTTGGCTCGGCCCTATTCCCGTTCAGCACTACGTTGACCAGATAGATGCTAATCGCTTGCGATTGTTGCTCAGTCAGGGCATTGACGGATTCCATGAGTGGCAGTGGGGAGATGGCTGGGTGCAATCTCGGTTAGAGGGTATTTCGCTATTACCACTGAATCTAGGACAGACGTTGACATTGTTGCGGTTGCGATCGTTTCTCAATTTAGCTGCTCGTTCTAAGTCACAGAACTAAGCACTGATTTAACAAACATTAAAATTCATTCTGAGTGTGCCCAGTTCTAATTTCCTAGATAAACTAGAGGCACTCAAAATTATAGGATTAGGATAGTGTACGCTTCTAAACCCAGACCAGACCTGAAAAAGGCCAATCAGTCATCTGCCGAAGCCAATGTTGTGGCTCTAGAACCTGCGGTAATTAAGGCTGCTCGTCAGATCTACCGTACCTATTATGAAGTTCACCCTAACTACCGAGAGTTGCCGATCGGCGTAGCGATTAACCGAGTGAACTACCGGGGTAAACTAATCTTTAAGAATAAACCCGTGTTGTTGCCAGAAGAATGTTTTGTGCCTCTGAAGCAAATCGAAAGTCTGGCTTAGCCCTAAGTACTTAACCCTGGATGATTGCTTTGGACTGGGTGGTAATCGCCCTCTCAACGGTTATAGTCTTTAGCCTGGGGGCTGCCATTGGCAGTTTTTTGAATGTTGTCGTCTATCGCATCCCTGCGGGTCAATCCTTAGTCCATCCGCCATCGCGGTGTCCCCACTGTCAGCATACTCTCTCTCCTCAAGACAATATCCCTGTGCTGGGATGGATACTGTTGCGAGGTCGTTGTCGCTATTGCCGCACAGCGATCGCATGGCGTTATCCCTTGGTAGAGGCCCTGACAGGCTTCATGTTCTTAGTTGTCTTTCTTCAGTTTGATTGGTCAATACAAACCATTCGCTACTGGCTGTTGGGATCATGGCTGTTGGCACTAGCCTTAATTGACCTGGATACCCTTACCTTGCCCGATGTTTTGATCAAGCCCGGACTTATTGTGGGGGTAGTACTCTATCCATGGCAAGCCTATGTTACGGCACCGACTACAGAAACAGTAGTGCAGCATGGCATCGGCGCGATCGCGGGGGCAGTCGTGGGGCTGTGGCTACTCGACAGCATTCGCTTAGTTGCGTCTTTGCTCATGGGTCAAGAAGCAATGGGCATAGCTGATCCCAAGCTAGCTGCTATGATTGGCGCTTGGTTAGGAGTCTCTAATCTGCTAATAGCCCTGTTTATTGCTTGTGCTGCTGGGGCAATGCTTGGGGCGGTTACTATCTTGTTACGCAGGCGCTCGCGCCGCCAGCCCATTCCCTTTGGCCCCTTCCTTGCAGTTGGTGGGTTTGTTGCTGCCCTCTGGGGGCAATCACTGATTCGCCTCTACCTCCAAGCCGTTGGACTGGTTGAATAGATGTGGGAAAGCCCGTACCTAGTTCTGCAATACCTTTTCTCCAAAAACCAGCCACATAGCCTATCAGTTCGTAGTCAGGACTTAAGTCCTGACTACAAGCCATCTGTAGCGATGTTTAGAGAATCCCTGTGAGCCTACACCATAGGCATCGGTAGCAAGAATACTCAGAACTAGCACTATGAGAATGCCTTAGATTTCAACACTCAAGAATCCCCAAGCATCGTGTTCGAGACCTAGGGAATGCTAACTCAAGACCTCTTGCAACTTGTATTGGCTCCACAGATATTGATATAGCCCTGGCTGGTGAAGCAGTTCAGTATGGGATCCAGATTGAACAACTTGTCCTTGATCCATGACGAGGATGCGATCGGCCAAGGCAGCGACTGATAACTGATGAGAAATAAATATCACCGTTTTACGACTTGTACCGTGGGCCAAGTTCTCTAGGATTTGAGTAGCGGTTTGATTATCCACACTGGATAAGGCATCATCCAAAATCAAGACAGGAGCATCCACCAGCAAGGCACGAGCGAGAGCTGTGCGCTGGCGCTGGCCACCGGATAGGGTAATGCCTCGTTCCCCGACGATTGTCTCGTACTGCTGAGGAAAGTTAATGATTTCCGTATGGATCTGTGCCTCCTTAGCAGCAGCTTCCACCTGGGATAACTCACTTTGGGGAGCGCCATAACGAATATTGTCCTTGATGCTAGTGCTAAATAGAAAGCTGTCTTGGGGAACGTAGGCGATCGCACCCCGCAAATCTGCAAGACGCAGCTTGGTAATGTCATAACCACCCAGAAATAGCTGATTGGGTGCAACATCCAATAAACGCGGTAAGGCATTCGCCAAAGTGGATTTGCCTGAGCCGACGGGGCCTACGATCGCCACCATTTCTCCTGGGTGGATGGTAAAGTTTACATCCTTCAGGGCTGGGTAGGGTGCTCCTGGGTAGGTATAGGTTAGGTGACGAGCAGTGATGCCTAAGGCTTTTGTTGTGAGCCTATTAAGGTCACCGCTGCTAGCAGACTCTGGTGCCAACGTCACAGCATCTGGAGCGTCTACAATTTTGGGACGATTGCTGAGCACAGCCTCGATGCGATCGATACTGACTTCGCCCCGTTGGTAAGCGGTGATTGTAAATCCCAGTAGTGCTGTGGGAAAAATTAGCCGCTCGATATACAGCAATAGGGCAACAAAGTCGCCAACCGTTAGGGTATTAGCCGCAATGGCCCCTGCTCCTAGCCAAAGCAGAATCAAATAGCTAAGGCTAGCAATCCCAATCAACATGGGAAACAACAGGTTACGGGTTTTAGCCAAGGTTAAATTGGCAGTCAGCAATTGTTGATTGAGGCGACGAAACTCTGCCCGCTCGTTTTCTTCTTGGGCATAGATTTTAATCAGGGCTATGCCGCTCACATCTTCCTGAATTAAATCACTCATGTCTGAGAGTCGCTGTTGTACCTCTAGCTGTTCCGATCGCAGCCGTTCGCTAAATAACTTCACCAACACCAGCATGAGGGGATAGACCGAAATAGCCAACAAGCTCAACCGTAGATTGATAGACAACATCACAGGCAGCGTCAGCCCATAGGCAAATAGCGTATTGACAAAGCTTAGGACTGCAAATCCTAATAACCGCCGGATGTTGTCAACATCACTCGTAAACCGGCTAATCAAGTCCCCAGCAGTGTTGGTGGCAAAATAGGCAGGCTCCATACCCAGCAGATGATTAAACATTTTCTGCTTGAGGTCATATTCCACCTGTCGCCCTGTACCAAACAACAACATGCGCGACACAATCCGGATTGCCCACATGAGGGATGCCATGCCCACAATCAGCAATACCCCCTGCAACACGTCAGCAAACCGATTAGTAGTTTGCAAGCGGTTGACACTGCTGCGAATGACCAAGGGGATCAACACGCCCAAGATATTGACGATGAGAATGGCTAGAATGCCTGCGATCGTCGCCTGCCAGTGGGGACGCAGATACTCGATGAGTTTGTGAAAGCGCGATTGTGCCATGGATAACTCAACACAGGTAATTAATGATTAATCATGGCCTTGAGCATGTCACTGTCCATGAAAAGCTAATAACCAGTGACAAGACCAACAGACTCACGGCGCAGACCATTTCATCACCATGCCTAGTTACTCCACGACTTGCTAGTGGCAACCCTACTCCACTCCCACCATTCTAGTTAATTCCGGCAGCAATACGGAAGCGTAAACTAATAGCTCTCAACGCATGGCCAAGAACTTTGATGGATCGCGCCAAGGCTTCAGGGTTGGGTAATAGCTTTGATACTCTCTCTTCGGTGCTAGCTGCAATCCGACGGGTAGACTTGTCTGCAAAGGTAACTTGGAAATCAGTAGGAGCACCTGCAACGGTTAACCCTTGTCGCTGAAAAATAAACTTGGCAATGCTCATATCTGCCGCTGAAGCCACCAAAATAATGCGTTTGGGGAGCTGTCGATCGTTCAGCAGCTTGTTGACATTAGCAGCAACCGTTTGCAGCCTAATTCCTTCTGATTCCACAATGATGCGGTCACCGGGTACCCCTAGATTAATCAACAACCCTCGAATATCATTACCTTCATTGACAATTTCTTCCTTGCCATCTCCTAGCTTATCTATGGTACGCGGAGTACGTAGCCCACCTGTCACAATCACAAAACCAGGGTTAAGGGAGCGATAGAGTTGGGCGGTGTAGGGCACGCGATCACCACTAGCCGACACTTGAATTTGAGACACACCAGGTTCCTCCGGCGTTGGGCGAAAGTTCGGGCGCGTAGAGCCTCGTCCCAGCAAGACAATCGATCCAGACTCTGGGCTGAGGGCGTTAGCTGCACCTACAGCCGACTGTTCCTCCAGCTTGACAAATTCATCAGAAACTAACGGCAAGCTGAGAATGAGAAAAATACTTAAGGCAATCATCGCCGCATTACTGGGAACTTGTTTTTTGTAGGCATACACCAAAAAGCTAACAATTAAGTACAGGAGTGCCAGATTCGCAACGGCAATAATTGTCTGGTCACCTGGCAGCAACAACAGGGCTATGGGAATGGCCACTAAGATAATGCCCCCCAGCAGTGCCAAGGTTGCTGTAGGGATAACCTGCTTAACTAAATAGGTGATTCCACTAATAATTAGGGCGATGAGTATCGCCAACGACAGCAGTTCAAACATTGCTGCGAGTCCTTATCTAAAGCAGTGACATCTGAGCAACTGATGGGGATAATGCGACTAGGAATGATGAATAAATGTGAGTAGTTGTTAAGCTACAGACATTACGGACAGAATCATACCGTTAGATACCGACTCTGGCATGACTAATTAACTAATGACTATGCAATTGCAGGGTAAGTCTAGGCATTGATCTAGGTATTATCTAAGACAGTTATTCTCACTCTTGACACGCAAACTGAGGAGCACCAACGTGACAGAAACAACCCCATCAGACGCACCCACACCTGTGCCTACAACTGTTTTAGTAACAGGCGGAGCTGGTTATATTGGTTCCCATGCTGTATTGGCCCTGCAACAGGCAGGTTATAGCGTGATTGTGCTAGACAACCTAGTGTATGGGCACCGAGATATTGCGGAAACCGTATTGAACGTACCTTTGATCGAAGGGGATACAAACGATCGCCCGTTGCTTGATCGCCTCTTCACCGAGCACAAGATTGCGGCTGTTATGCACTTTGCAGCCTATGCCTATGTGGGTGAGTCTGTCACAGATCCAGCCAAGTACTATCGGAACAATGTGGTGGGCACCTTGACCCTCCTAGAAGCCATGGTTGCCCACAACATTAAAAAATTTGTCTTTTCCTCCACCTGTGCTACCTATGGCGTGCCCAAAACAGTTCCTATCCCTGAAGAACACCCCCAGAACCCCATCAATCCCTATGGCATGAGCAAGTTAATGGTGGAGCAAATTTTAGCTGACTTCGATCGGGCCTACGACTTTAAGTCAGTGTGCTTTCGCTACTTCAATGCAGCCGGTGCTGACCCACAAGGCCGCCTAGGGGAAGACCACAACCCAGAAACCCATCTCATTCCCCTAGTACTGTTAACAGCCTTGGGCAAGCGTTCCTCCATCTCCATCTTTGGTACAGACTATCCTACCCCTGATGGCACATGCATCCGAGACTACATCCACGTTACTGATTTAGCTGATGCTCACGTCTTGGGACTGAACTATTTGTTGAAGGGGGGGGATAGTCAAATTTTCAACCTAGGCAATGGTAATGGTTTTTCGGTAAAAGAAGTGATTGATGCGGCACGGCAAGTAACTGGGCGAGAAATTCCCGCTGTGGAATGCGATCGTCGGCCCGGCGACCCCCCTGCGTTAGTAGGTAGCAGTGCCCGTGCCCGTGAGTTGTTGGGCTGGCAACCACAATACAGCGATATTACGGAAATCATCCGCCATGCGTGGCAGTGGCACCAGTCTCGTCATGCTGGCTAAACCCCTAGCTAACCCCATGCTCTCGTACTAAACAGCATTAACACAAAAAACCATAGCGACTAACTAGTAGCCGCTATGGCAGTCAACAATAGTTACCAACTCTCTAATAACCAGCTCTTGGCTGTCAGCCAATAGTAGAAACTCAGCTCTTCACTGAGACCTACCCGTCGATAACGACAGTGCTGAACGTTGGCATCAGCCTTTGACTAGAAACTACCCCTAGTTGCTAGCTGAGTGCTGCGGGGCTGTGGTCGTAGTCATCCCAGAAGGTGGGGTGAACTTTACCTTGAATGCGATCCCAACGAGCATCGTCGCCAACTTGCACCCCAATCTCAGCAGCCGATCGACTCAACAGTGCTTGCTGACGAATCTTGACTGCGCGATGGTGACCCATCATTAGCGATCGAGCTAGGGCAAAAACTGAACCTTGAGCACTGGTCGCCACGGGCTGGGTTGTAGCTGTAGTTGCTGCTGCTTGAGGAGCAGTCACACCAGTTTGATAGGCAATACCGCGATAGATCAAGTTTAAGGTGGGTAGCTGTACAGGCAATTGCTTCACATTGCAGAACCGCCAGTCTAAGCCACGATACTTACCACCAACATTACCGTTAACTGCCGCTACAGCGGGTGGGTTGTAGTCGTATGCCAAACCACGATAAAAGAGTTTCATAGGTCGCCTCCAGAGTGTATCGAGTAATCATCAGTTGAGGCGCGTTCCTTCAGGGGTAACCCTTACTTCCGTCTCTGGATTCACCAGCGCCTTAGAGTTAACACTGTAGAAACTTCCAGAGATGAACGATTTATTATTTCTGTATTCAGTTTTACAGTTTTTAGAGAAAATGTCAAGTCTTTTAGGGAAGTTTTCTTGGATTTTCTCTGGAAATACTAGACAAGAGCCTTTCCAGCAAGGGTTACAGCCATAAGTTCAGATTCTGTGGGCAAGAGAAAAGTTAGTTTTTCTTGACAGTTTGACTCTCTGGCGTGAAATCCCTTGAGCACTATGAATTGATAGCGCAATAGACATGTGAAGAAATGCTGGAGCAGCCCTACATCCCCTTACGTCCTAGAGCAGCAAGGTGAGGTAAAAGTGAGGCAATGTTGCTCCTGATGTCTATGATGCCCTATCTATCGAAATCAGATTTTAAGCTGGCGCAAGAGTGTCCTACCAAGCTGTACTACAAAAAGCTGGGTTATCCTTCCATTGCTGATGAGAATCCCTATCTGCAATTGCTAGCCGATGGCAGCTACATGATAGAGGCGATCGCCAAACTACTGTTTCCCCATGGCATCGACCTTATGCCTGAACTAGGGAGTAAAGATGGCATTGACCATGCTATTTGCCAAACCCAAGCTGCTCTTACGGCTAGCCACGTTACTCTGTTCGAGGCAACGTTTTACAGCCACGGCAAACTGGCACGGGTTGATATTTTGGACAAGCACGGCGATCGCTTTCACCTGATTGAAATTAAGTCGAAGGGCTATAACTCTAAGGATTCCTACAATCTACGGGGCAAAAAAGGGACGATTCTGGCAGAGTGGCAACCCTACCTAGAAGATATTGCCTTCCAAGTACTGGTTTTACAGGAGCTATTTCCCCATGCCCAGGTTCATCCTTTTTTGCTGGTGCCTGACCAGGCTAAAACCACCACGATTGATTGCATTCATTCTCTGTTTCACCTACAGCACGTGCTCGATCCAGCCTCTGGACGCACTCGTACCGTTGTGCAATTTATGGGCGATCCCGACCAGCTACGGCACGATCACTTTTTGACCCAGGTTGATGTCAGCGCTGAGGTGGCTGAACTGCTTCCTCAGGTAAAAGCTGCGGCTCAACGCTATGTAGACAGCTTGCAACCTCAGATAACAAGGCTGGAGCCACCGTTGGCTGTGAATCGATGTAAAGTTTGTGAGTTTCGGGCAACAACCACCGACGGTCGTAGTGGCTTTCGGGACTGTTGGGGGGCATTGGCAGATCCATCCCCTCATCTGTTAGATCTCAGCTACATCACTGATGCGATCGCCCAACCTCTGATTCAGCAAGGCATCACTAGCTTAGTTGATATTCCCCTCGATCAACTCGTGAAAAAAGATGGCACCATCGGCGCTCAAAACCAGCGACAGCGCCTCCAAATTCAACACACTCGCAGTCGTACAGAGTGGATTGCCGACGGTTTTCCAGAGCAATTACGCGCCTATCCCTATCCCCTGCACTTCATCGACTTTGAAACCTCCACGCTTGCGGTACCCTACCACGCTGGGATGCACCCCTATGAAATTGTGGCTTTTCAGTGGAGCTGTCACACCCTCTATGCCCCCGATGCCCACCCAATCCATGCTAACTGGTTGAATCTAGAGGACTATTTTCCCAATCTGGCTTTTGCTCAGTCTTTAATGCAACAGATTGGGACTGAAGGCACAGTATTTATGTGGTCACATCACGAGCAGACTGTTCTGCGCACAATTCACCAGCAATTGCAGGCTCTGGGTCATGACGATCCCCCGTTGCAGCAATGGTTGAAGGAGATTACTGCCGGACGGCTGGTAGACATGTGTAAGCTGACGATCGCTAATTATTTCCATCCGCTGATGCAGGGCAAAACCTCAATTAAGGTAGTACTGGAAGCGGTTTGGAGCAGTAACGCGGAGCTGCAATCGCGCTATCCTGAGTACCTGCGTCTAGACAATGGCAAAATCCTAAGCCCCTATCGAGCATTACCATCGTTGACGATCGCTGGTACACCTGTCAGTATTACTGAAGGCACTGGCGCGGTTCGTGCCTACCAAGCCATGCTCTATGGCGCAGAAAGGCACAACATACACCAACGCCAGCAATGGGCACAGCTTCTCCAGCAATATTGCTGCTTAGATACTCTAGCCATGGTCATGATTTGGCAACATTGGACTCGATAATCCAAGGCATTCGCAGGTTTGTAGTAATACTCAGGATCCACACCCCCTTGACTCCCATATGCAGCCAGTTTCCAAGAATTGGTATGGGTTCCTAACGATGAGTTGCACGTGTAATGCTACAGACGCTGACGACGGCGTTTGCGACGAATAGTCCGCCGCACTTCCATAACTAGCGACACTATAAACCAGAGTCCTAAACCAGCAATTCCTATTCCCAATAAGACTACACCAATGAGGAATAGCTGTTCTGGATCCCACTTGTTTAGGAACGATCGCATTACGGCTGAGTGACTCCTGCTTCCACGGTTTGGTTAGATTGGCACTGAGTACACAATCCAAAAAATTCCAAGGTGTGGTAGAAGATTTTGAATTGGTACGAGTCGCTCAAACGACTCTCTAAATCATGTACAGGACATTCCTGAATAGCTATGGAAGCCCCACATTGCAGGCAAGTGAGGTGGTGGTAGTCTTCTTTGGTTAGGCTATAGAGTGACTCCCCATTGCTCAAAGTCCGCACTTGCACCAACCCCTCTAGCTTCAAAGCGTCCAATGAGCGATATACAGTTGCTAGGCCCATCATTTCACTGCGCTTACGCAACTCCATGTACAAATCCTGAGCGGAGATTGAGCGTTTTAAGGTTTTCAGCAGCTTTAGAATTTTCTCTTGGCTGCGGGTGCGATTGGTTTTCATACAATTACCGACTTATCGGATATGCCTCACGGGAATACAGGGTCAAGAGGCAAAGGTAGTCTACAATCTATCTTGCCGTCTAACTGGCAATGTGAACAGATTTTTAGAATACGATTGTGACCCAGACCTATCGAGCTTATCTCTACATTACCCTACGTCCCTCTGTTCTAGATCCTGCTGGCACAGCCGTGCAATCTAGCTTAGCTCAGCTAGGGTACTGCAATGTGGAACAGGTACGTATTGGCAAGTATATCGAAGTGACGTTAGCAGCAGACTCAGAGCAAGATGCTAAGGATCAAGTTGATCGCATGTGCCATCAACTGCTTGCTAACCCCGTCATCGAAAACTACCGATTTGATCTGTCACCCATTTCATCAGGCTAGTTGGTTTGTTCAGCGGGTGCTAGCCAATGGGCAAAGGTTTCCGCAAAATTGCCTTGCTCGATAGCTGTACGAATGGCTTGGGTAAAGCGCACTAACTCTGTAATGTTATGGATAGAAAGCAACGTAGCAGCTAAGGATTCTCGTGCCTTGATCAAGTGGTTCAAATAGGCGCGGGTGAAGGTCTGGCAAGTATAGCACGGGCAACGCTCGTCCAGAGGTCGAAAATCTTCCTGAAAGCGAGCGTTTTTTAGGTTCCAGCGAATGCCGTTGACTAGGGCTGTGCCGTGGCGAGCTAACCGGGTTGGAATCACGCAGTCAAATAGGTCAATTCCAGCCGCGATCGCCTGGGCAATTTCCCGATGGGTGCCTACCCCCATAAGATAGCGGGGTTTGTGGGCAGGAAGCAGTGGGGCTGTAACCTGAACAATGGTCTCAATCAGTTCGGGGGGTTCTCCTACGCTTACACCCCCGATTGCATAGCCTGGCAAGTCAAACATGGCTAGGGATTTAGCTGCCTGTTGACGCAAGTCTGGATAGACTCCCCCCTGGACAATTCCAAATAATGCCTGGTCAGGGCGCTGATGGGCTTTAATGCATCGCTCTAGCCAGCGCTCGGTGCGCACCGTAGCTTCTATAACTGCTTCACGACTGGTAGGGTAAGGCGGACACTCATCAAACGCCATGATGACATCTGCCCCCAGCTCGTTTTGGATTTGTATCGACGTTTCTGGGGTGAGATGAATAAGCTGACCGCCTCGAGGCGATCGAAACGTTACGCCTTCGTCACTGATGTCTCGCAATTCGCTGAGGCTAAACACCTGAAAACCACCAGAATCGGTGAGAATCGGCCCTGTCCAGCCCATGAATCGATGTAGTCCTCCGGCTGCGGCCACGATCGCCTCCCCCGGTTGCAGATGCAGATGATAGGTATTTGCTAAGATCATCTGTGCTCCAGTTGATTGGAGTTGGGCGGGGGTCAACGTCTTAACATTTGCCAATGTACCTACAGGCATAAACCGAGGGGTTTCCACAATGCCGTGGGGCGTTGTGAAAATTCCTGTGCGTGCTTGTGTCTGGGCACAGGTGATTTGACAGTGAAAGGTAAAGTGATTATCCAACTGAAGCTCTAGCGTATTAGCGTAACCCCCTCTACCAACAGTCGGGGTCTTCTTCATCTAAGAATTGAATCAGTTTTAGCGCACTTAACCAATCTTCCCACCCAAGTTGCCAGCGTCGAGCTTTGGATCCAGATTGTTTATCATGATGTTTTAGTGGTGCTTCTAAAGCTGGTTGCACCGATTGCATTGTTCTCGTAACCATTGAGCCGCTTCCCCCAAGACTGCTATACGTCAATTGTATCTTGGGCTACAGCCTAGATTGGCCGCTTCACAGGAGATTTATATGTAATTTTATGGCGTAGTGTGTCTTTAAGTTAAGGATTGGTTATGTCTACAGAACTGCATTTAGAAATGAATTTGGTTGCACTGTAGATAAGTAATTCTGCTTAGATTGATAGGAAAATGCTATCACTTATACTCTGTCCAGTACTCTGTCTAGGTAGCCTAGGCAATTGGTCTAGGGCAAGGGCGGGTAAGGCTATACCAAGCCTATAGCAGCGTTGCTTGTAGTCTAGGCAACGGCTCCCTTCTGCTTGATTGTAGTGATCGTCTGTTACCGTTTTCCAACCAATCGTCGAATGGGAGATTATAATCAGGCTAATCCGTGATAGCAGTGAGACGTAGATTTGTGTTTAAGCAGGTATCTAGTTTAGTACTGAGTGTACTACTTGGCGCTTGGAGTGTAGGCCAACCAGTGGGTGCCCAAGTGCTGACTCCTCGCGTTCCTCAGGTAGACTTAAAAGCTCTAGAACAGCAGGGGCTAAGTATTGCCCAGGAGGCCGCTCAGCTTGCTCAGTTTGAGCAATTTGATGAGGCCCTTCCCCGCGTTGAGCTGGCTAGTCAGCTTGCACCTCAAAATAGCCAAATCTGGGCGTTGTTAGGGAGTCTCTACTTACAGAAAGATGAACTAGATAAGGCGATCGCAGCTCTACAGCGGGCACGGATGCTAGACGCAAGCAATGCTCCAGTGCTATTTGCCTTAGGGAATGCTTACTTTCAGCAACAAAGGTATACTCAAGCCGTCGAAGCGTTACAAGCGGGGCTGAAATTGAAGGCTAATATTCCAGGTGCCCTGTTTGATTTGGGAAATGCATACTACATGCTGAAGCGATACAGT
>JANWZG010000044.1 GCA_025054735.1 Cyanobacteriota bacterium
TCAAGTGCAGCGCATTGGTTTTCGATTAATGGTTGCAGGGTTAGTGGAAGAAGTAACATTGATCACACCAGAATTCACAAACTCTACGGAAGTAGTACTCAGCCAGTTTACACCTGTAGACAAATCGCTGCCTGTAGCATCCTCTACTTTGCTGTTATCACCAGCTAAGCATCAACAGCCAAAGCAATTTGAGTTGTCTAATTCGGTTGAAAACTCTCCAGTATCCACCTCTCTAGTTAAAAATCTGGTCAACTTTTTGCGGAGTAAAGTTTGATGGAGATCTTACGTCTTGTAGTTACAGGCACAGTAGGCGCAGGCAAAACTAGTTTTGTTCGCGCTATTAGCGATATTGAGGTGGTAGACACCGATCGTCGGGCAACGGACGAGACCACTCAAATAAAGAGCAGCACCACTGTTGCCATGGACTTTGGTCGCCTTACCTTTAGCCCTGAGCAGTCACTTCATATCTATGGCACTCCTGGTCAAGCACGATTTGATTTTATGTGGGATTTGCTGATTCAAAGGGCACATGCCTACATTCTGTTAGTAGCTGCCCATCGCCCTTGTGAATTTCGGCATGGTCGCAAAATCATGACCTTCATGAATCAGCGTACTCGCGTTCCAATGGTGATTGGGCTAACACATATGGATTGCCCTGATGCTTGGTCAGAAGACAACATAGCTATAGCTTTAGGCTTAATTGACCCACAACGGCGGCCACCGATCGTGACCGTTAATGCTACCCAGCCTGAGTCTGTATTCAATGCTGTGATTGTCCTGCTACAAGAGCTGATGAAGTTTCAGGAGGCTGCATCAGTTTTACACCACAAATCGGCTATGTAACTATGCGCCATCAACGTTGGCACGATCCCATCACGGTCTCTCTTGGCGTATCTCAACCTGGTTTACACCATACACTTTGGCTCATACCAATTGGTTCATACCAACAACATTGCCACTCTCTAATTTTTCTCTCCCAGTCTGAATCTGATCTCAATTATTCTGTCTACGAGGATTTTCTCTATGATTAACACGATTGCTTTGGAAAGTGCTCTACGAAACTTTGTCAGTGGCTCTCCTGACGTTCAAGGAGCAGCACTCGTTACTCCAGATGGCTTGCCCTTGTCATCTTCACTTCCTAGCGGCATGGATGAAGAACGAACAGCCGCTATGTCTGCGGCGATGCTTTCTCTAGGAGAGCGAATTTGTCGGGAGCTAGTACGTGGTGACATTGATCGCCTGTTTGTGGAAGGAAGCAAGGGGTTTGGGGTGTTAATGAGCTGTAGTGAAGATGCAGTGTTATTAGTCTTAGCAGCACCTACCGTCAAACAAGGGTTGCTGTTCTTAGAAATTAAGCGTCTGGTGTCAGAGATTCATCCACTGCTGGCTTCATAGCTCATAAGGTTAGCACTGTTGTTAGCCTGTCAGTTGCCATGTTGTTGTCATCAGTTGCTATTAACTGTCTTTCTTGAAAACTATTTGAGGTGTTTGACATGTCTACTGCTGTTATGCCCGTTGCCAGTCAATTCCGCAGTGAACTGGGCGATTTTACTAGCATTATTTGCTTTAAGGCTATAATTACGGGCGTAGAGGAAGCTCTGGGTGAAAAAGCAGCAGCGATCGCCCTAATTGCCGCTGGTCGAAATCGTGGTAAGCAAGTTGCAGACCAAATTGGCTGTACTGGTCAAGGAATTTCTGATACTGTCACTTCCCTGTTACAAAAAGTCTTAGGCAAAGAGGGCACTCGATTGTGCATCATTGACAAAATTGTAGAGGCTGATGGCGTAATCAAGGTTTACGCACGAGAAACCATCTGCTCCGCTGGTGAACCCCAAGGGTCTCCTCGCAAGCTGAGCTATACCCTGGGAGTCCTCCAAGGTGTGTTGGAACAAGTCACGGGGAAACACTTAAGGGGTAAGCAAACAGAATCTGTTTTACAGGGCAGTGCCTACGACGTTGTTGAGTTTACAATACTCCGATAGCCTCCATTCTAGATTGCTCTACTGCTAAGCTGAATCGGCATTGCTGAACATAGGTATAAACTGCCTTCATCCCCAACTCTTCTCCCAGGGCGAAGAGGGAGCTAGACCTCTTGTTTCTTCTCCCAAAGGAGAGGGCTAGGGTGAAGGCTGCAAGCAGCTTAAGTGCGAGAATCATACTGCTGGGCAACAACGCCCTTCTACTATTGAGTCGTTCCTACCAAGTGCGGGGAATAAAGTCTGCGGTATTGCTAATCTCAACTGTATCTCCTGACTGTTGAATCACAAACAGTCCCTGGTTGTAGGCATAGGTGTCTACATCACCATCGATTTCTATGGCGGCAACGGCTCCGTAGATTCGATAGGTGGCATAGTGAGGAAAGGCAGCCTTGAACTGTTCTAGGGTTTGCAGGCACTGTTGAACACTATCTTGGGTCAGACGGGATTTGACTTCAACAATGACAGCAACGTCATCATCGACAGCTAGAATGTCAATTTCTAAGTTGCGATTGCCCCGCACGGACCGTACCCGTTGATAGACTTCTTGCACAGCAATCCCTCGGCTTTGAAATAGCCGCAGTACAGCCGGAGCCACTAGGTTTTCCACAAATCGTCCCCAGCGGCTGCTCAAGTTATTGACGGCTTGATTGGCTTGGGCAGCGATCGCTTCGGCTCTGGCTAGCCTAGCGTCAGCTTCAGCAGCCCGACGATCCGCTTCGGCTTTGGATTCTGCCATACGTCGATCAAAGTCGGCTTTGGATTCTGCCATACACCGATCAAATTCGGCTTTGGATTCTGCCATACGCCGATCAAAGTCAGCTCTGGACTCAGCAGCACGCTGATCGAATTCAACAAAACGACGATCGGCTTCTGCCTGGGAGCGCTGGAACAGCGCGTAAATATCGTCAAGGGTCACTGGATTGGACATAGCAAAAGCTTGAACCAAAGCTATCTAGATTCATTCTAACGAACAGTCAAAATCTCAATACCAGTAATCTATCGACTCAGGATGGTAGGATTGACGCGCAGTGTCTTGGGCTTATAGAGCAGCACTAAAGAATTCGATCGCCTCGCGCAGTGCAGTAATCAGGCGGTCAATATCCGTAGGGGTGTTATAGAAATAGAGGCTAGCTCTGGCACTGGCGGGGATACCAAGGTAACGATGCAGCGGTTGGGTGCAGTGGTGACCAGAACGAATCGCTACTCCAGATTGGTCTAGCACCGTGGACAAATCGCTAGGATGAATGCCATCTACGGTAAACGCCGCCAGAGCAGCCCTACCTTTACCATCAGCAGTGGGCTTAGGGCCGTAAACGCGCACTTGGGGTAGAGTTTGCAGTTGCTGGAATAGGTAAGCCGTTAGTTGCTGTTCATAGGCATGGATTGTGTCCATTCCCAACTGAGTTAAGTAGTCTACCGCAGCCCCTAGGGCGATCGCTTCACCAATGGCGGGAGTACCCGCTTCAAACTTGTGGGGCAAGGCAGCATAGGTGGAATGATCCAGGTACACATCGGCAATCATTTCTCCACCCCCTAAGAAGGGGGGCATGGCCTCCAGTAGGGCTAGCTTACCGTAAAGGAAGCCGATACCAGTGGGAGCGCACATTTTGTGACCAGAGGCAACTAGCCAGTCACAGTCCATGGCTTGCACATCGATCGCCATGTGGGGCACACTTTGGCAAGCATCAATTAGCACTTTTGCACCGTATTGGTGGGCGATCGCACAAATTTCCTGCACAGGGTTGATGCAACCCAAGGTATTAGAAACATGCACGGTCGCCACTAGCTTAGTTTTGTCACTCATCAGAGATTTAAATTGATCGAGGTTAAACCCTTCATCAGCACTGAGTTCCACAAACTTCAACACAGCCCCAGTCCGGTGAGCAACAAACTGCCAAGGCACCAAATTACTGTGATGTTCCATTACTGACACAATCATCTCATCCCCGGCTGTGAGGTTAGTCATGCCCCAGCTATAGGCCACCAAGTTAATGGCTTCGCTAGCATTGCGCGTATAGATCACTTCTTGGCGAGAAGCCGCATTGATAAAGCGAGCAACCTTATCGCGTGCTCCTTCGTAGGCATCAGTGGCCCGAGAACTCAGGGTGTGTAGTCCCCGATGAACGTTAGCATTACTTTGCTCATAGTAGTCGTTTAGCGCCCTTAGAACTGCTAGAGGCTTTTGGGACGTGGCAGCGTTGTCTAGATACACTAGCGGATTGCCGTATACCTCTTGGTTAAGGATGGGAAAATCTGCACGGACTTGTTCAG
Organism: Cyanobacteriota bacterium; assembly: GCA_025054735.1. Lineage (NCBI taxonomy): Bacteria > Bacillati > Cyanobacteriota > Cyanobacteriota bacterium. The sequence goes on from JANWZG010000044.1 coordinate 4,251, forward strand.
CAAGGGATTTTGTGAGGGTGATGGTCATAGGTCAAAAAACTCAACAGGCAGATGGTTGAAGACGGGTTACAGGTAGCTATGCTGTCGGATATGCTGGGTCAGTGCGGTGGCTAGCGATCGCACGGGGATGTGGTCAATCACTTCAGCCGCGAAAGCGTAGATTAACAATTTCGCAGCCGTAGACTGATCAAGCCCCCGACTTTGCAGGTAAAAGATTTCATCTGCATCCAACTGACTCACAGTTGCCCCGTGGGAACACTTTACATTATCCGCTGTAATTTCCAATTGGGGTTTGGTGTCAACCCGTGCCCTTGGGGATAGCAGCAGCGTGCGGCTGAGTTGACTAGCATCTGTAAGCTGAGCAACTTTGGGTACAACGACCTTGCCGTTGAATACAGCATGGGCACGATCGCCCACAATACACTTGTGGAGCTGCTGGCTGGTACTGTGAGGCTTGGTAAACACAATAGCGCTATGGGTATCGGCGAGTTGCTCGCCATTAATAACTGTTAAGCCCTCTACCGTAGTACTAGCTTGTTCGCCTGTTAGCGTCACATTTAGGTTATGGCGAGAGAGTTGGCTACCTATGCTGATAGCATAGCAACTATAGTAGGCATCTTGGGCTTGGGATATGGCTGTCTTGCCAATGTGAATAGCAGCCTGACTGTCTCGTTGAACGCGAGTATGGTTGACACGGGCACGAGCACCGACCCAAAGCTCTGTTACCGCATTGGTGAAGTGTCGTTGCTCCCCTAGGCATCCATAGTCTTCCACAATGGTGACACTGCTGTTAGGCTCTGCCATAATCAGCCAACGAGGATAGGATACTGTCGGCACTTCTCTACCCGTCGATAGGCTGAGCAAGTGAATGGGAGCGACGATCGACCCCTGAGCAGCTACCCACACTACCCCTACTGACTGGAGACAAGCCGTGTTGAGAGCCGTAAACACCTCTTCAGCTCCACTCTGCATCGCCAAGTGACTAAAGACAGGATGATGGCTCGGCAAAACTGTTACATCACCAACGACTAGGTGATCGCTGACTACCAGCCCTTGACACAGAGCAGGCACAACCACGCCATCTACCATCACCAAGCGAATGTCTGCCTCTGGCAGGATAAATGGCTCTATATCCGCCATGCTGACTGCATCGGTAGGCGCAATCAACTGAAATGTTGTCTCTAACAGAGCCGACAAGGATGTAAATCGCCACTCTTCGTCCCGAGGGGAGGGAATAGCAAGTTCATGGGCAACGGACAGGGCACGATCGCGAATAGCCTGCAACTCTGGGCTGTTACCCACCAGTGGTGGCCGCTGTTGCAGCAGGTTTGCTAAATACAGAGCGCGATCGTGGCGAGCATCAACTCCTGCATTCCCTGATTCTGAATTGGTCACAATTTGGATAGTCATGGAGCCGCAACCTCAGTTTCTTCCTCCCGAACCCAGTCATAGCCTCGGCTTTCCAGTTCCAGTGCTAGGTTCTTATCCCCTGTGAGCACAATCCGTCCTGCTTCCATCACATGCACATAGTCCGGCACGATGTAATTCAGTAGACGTTGATAGTGAGTAATCACCAACATAGCATTTGTAGGCGTAGCCAGTTGGTTGACTCCATTGGCAACGGTCTTTAGCGCGTCAATATCCAAGCCAGAGTCGGTTTCATCTAAAATTGCCAACACCGGTTCTAGCAACGCCATTTGCAAGATCTCATTCCGCTTCTTTTCCCCCCCAGAAAAGCCCTCATTCACACTGCGCTCCAAAAAGGCTGGATCCATTTTTACTATGTCTAGTTTTTGGCGCACCAATTCTTCAAAATCAAAGGGATCGAGTTCCTCTAAGCCTTGGTACTTACGTTTAGAGTTATAGGCTACCCGCAAAAAGTCTAAATTGCTGACACCAGGAATCTCTAAAGGATACTGAAACGCTAGGAAAATGCCCTGAAGCGCACGCATATCTGGTTCCAGATCTAGGAGCGATTGACCTTGGAACCAAATCTCGCCCCCGGTGACCGTGTAGTCTGGGTGCCCTGCTAGTACCTTAGAAAAGGTGCTCTTGCCAGAGCCGTTTGGCCCCATGATGGCGTGGATCTCTCCTTGACGAATATCCAACGTCAGGCCGTTCAAGATCTGTTTGCCGTCAATTTCGGCAGTCAAGTCCTTAACAGATAATACAATTTCACTACCCTCGGTGATCACACAGCAACCTCGTTTACAATCGCTATCTACCAGTATTCCAAACTATCCTCTATTTTGAGGCAGCAAATAATTAGCACTGTCTATGCTGGGGATAGGTGAATGACAATCTGAGCCTGCTCCTGCAACAAATCACGGATGCTAGGCAGTAGCACTATCCTACAACCCTTTACAATAATTTAAGAAACTTAGGATTATAGATGGCTATGCGGATTGCGATCGTTGGGGCAGGGTTAGCTGGGTTATCGGCAGCGGTGGAGCTAGTGGATGCTGGACATGAAGTGGCAATCTACGAGTCCCGACCCTTTGTGGGTGGTAAGGTAGGCAGTTGGCTAGATGCCGATGGCAACCACATTGAAATGGGGCTACACGTGTTTTTCTTCAACTACAGCAATTTGTTTGCCCTGATGGATAAAGTGGGCATTCGTCAATACTTGTTACCCAAGGAGCATACCCACACCTTTGTCAACCGGGGTGGTGATGTGCGAATGCTAGACTTCCGCTTTCCCTTGGGTGCTCCCTTTAATGGCTTGAAGGCATTTTTTACTACACCGCAACTTTCTTTGTTGGACAAGGTGCAAAATGCGATCGCCCTCGGCACTAGCCCCATTGTCCTCGGCCTAGTCAACTACGAGGCAGCCATGTCTATCATTCGCTCTTTGGATCGCATTAGCTTTGCTGAGTGGTTTTTAGGTCATGGGGGTTCAGAGACTAGCATTAAGCGCATGTGGAATCCGATCGCCTATGCCCTAGGGTTTATCGACTGTTACAGCATTTCTGCTCGCTGTATGCTGACTATTTTTCAGATGTTTGCGGCCAAAACCCAGGCATCGCGCCTCAATATGCTCAAGGGGTCACCCGCAGAATATTTGCACAAGCCTATTTTGAACTACCTAGCTGCCCGTGGTGGACAGGTCTATACTCGGCGGGGGGTGAGGCAAATTCACTATGAGGGCACTGGTGATGCAACTCGCGTCACGGGACTATCGGTTGCTAATGGCGATCAAGTGGAGCTAGTGACGGCTGATGCCTATATTTGTGCCTGCGATGTTCCTGGAACTCAACGCCTGTTACCTTCCGAGTGGCGACAATGGCCCCAGTTTGATCACATCTACAAGCTAGACACTGTGCCTGTGGCAACGGTGCAACTCCGGTTTAATGGTTGGGTGACAGAACTCAAGGATGCTAATCGGCGTACACAACTCCAACAGGCCGCAGGTTTAGACAACTTGCTCTACACGGCTGATGCAGACTTTTCTTGCTTTGCAGACCTTGCCTTGGCTAGCCCTGCCGACTACTACCGGGAAGGACAAGGCTCACTTTTGCAGCTTGTGCTCACACCTGGAGATCCATTCATTAAGCAAAGCAACGAAGAGATTGCCCATCATGTCTTGAAGCAGGTTCACGATCTATTTCCGTCCTCCCGGGAGCTGACAATGACTTGGTACAGTGTGGTGAAGCTAGCCCAGTCTCTCTACCGGGAAGCTCCTGGCATGGATCCCTATCGCCCTAATCAGGTGACACCGATCGCCAACTTCTTTCTGGCGGGCAGCTACACCCAACAAGACTACATCGACAGCATGGAAGGTGCAACTATCTCTGGCAAGCGAGCAGCCGCGGCTGTCATTAACGCCCTAGAACAGAAACCAACCTAGTTTGAGGTTTGTAATCTAGTCTGAGGTTTGTAGTGAGGACTTTAGTCCTCTAGAGAAAGTAGTAAGGACTTTAGTCCTGTGGAGACAGGATAGAAGCATTTACTCTTGAGTGCTGCCAGAACGTGCTGCTTTAGGCGAAGCCTTAAGTCGATAATGCACCAGTTGATGCACGGTTTTATAGGGGGATACAATCCCTAGTTCGCGCTCTAGCCACTGGCAAATTTCGGTGTAACTGTTGAATCCTTCCCCTTGCTGCAACCGTTTCTGTAAAGCATCCTGTGCCCATTGGGGAATGCTATGCCGTCTTCCTACCCTGGGCTTGTGGGCTAGTAACTCGCGTAGCCCGCCCTGACGGTAAAGTCGTAACCACTCTTGCACCGTCACCCGATGCCGTCCTAATAGGGCAGCGGCTGCTTGCACGGTTTTAGCCTGCTCACTTTTGAGCAGATAGAGTAGCTGAATCCGTTCTTTGTCTGAGGCGCTTTTTTGCGATCGCAGTAACTGTTTGAGATCCTCGACGCTTTCAGCAATATCTAGTTTATAAACCCCTGCCATAGATACTTTACACCCGACAAGACCTGGAGAACGTCTGTAGTCTCTCCTTCAAGAGTCAGTATAGGGGCAAACTAGCAACGGTGGGAGATACTCTACTCGATAAACTCTATGCTCAAAACCTAGCTGGTTATTGGCAAGCAGCCTTCCATCCAAGACTCATCAGCCCAGAAGGTGATGTTGAAGGGTTGCTACTAGGGAGTCTGTCCAATAGTGGGCAAGGTCAACATCGGCGGCCTCTACCATGACACGAATTACAGGTTCTGTACCTGATGCTCGCACCAGCACTCGACCTTGATCGCCCATGGCAGCTTCAGCGTTGGCGATCGCTGCTTGCACGGCATCACAGCTTTGCCAATTGAGGCGACGCTCCCGATCGTCAACCCGCACATTTTTCAGCAGTTGGGGGTAGGGCTGAAAGCTCTGATCCATCAGGGTTGCCAGGGATGTACCTTGCTGTTTCACTAGTCCCGCTAGGTGAATAGCAGTTAGTAGGCCATCACCGCTGATTCCATAGTGGGAACAGAGAATATGTCCCGATTGTTCTCCCCCTAGCACGGCCCCAGTCCGCATCATTTCGGCATGGACATACTGGTCACCAACAGGAGTGCGCAACAGCACACCCCCCAGTTGGTTCCAAGCTCGCTCAAAGCCTAGATTAGCCATGACTGTGGAGACGATCGTGTTGTGAGGCAGTTGGTTAGTTTGCTGAAGTGCTCGTCCCCAAAAGTACAGGATATAGTCACCATCTACAGCGCGTCCTTGAGCATCTACTGCCAGCACGCGGTCAGCATCTCCGTCGAAGGCAAACCCCATATCAGCGCCTTGTTCCAATACGGCTGCTTGCAGCACGGCAAGATGGGTAGAACCACAGTTAACATTAATGCGATCGCCATCGGCCAAGGGATGCAAACAGATTACCTCTGCTCCCAAGGCTTCAAACACGGTGGGTGCCGTGCGCACAGCGGCACCCCAGGCTAAATCCAACACGATGCGCAGGCCCTGAAGCGGACGATCGTCTGCCAGCCCAGCAGTCGCAAGGGATGCTTGCAGCGATTGCATGTAGGTATCCACCAGTTCAGGCCGTTGATGAGAGGTTGCTACCCTGCTGCCATTTATCGCTAGGGTCTTATGGTTCTCTCGCAGGTAGGCTTCGATTTTTTGTTGCAATGCTTTCGGCAACTTGACCCCATCTGCACCAAAAAACTTGATGCCATTGTCTTCTGGTGGGTTGTGGCTAGCGGAAATCATCACGCCGCCGATCGCCCCTAAGGCTTGAGTCAGGTAGGCAACCGCAGGTGTAGGACATAGCCCAAGTTGCCAAACATTCAGTCCAGCGGCGGTTAGTCCTGTGGTTAGGGCCGTTGCCAGCATGTCGCTAGAGTTGCGAGAATCTTGACCCACAATCACGGTACCCCCCGTGGGTGCAACCTCTTGCCAGACTTGGCCTGCCCAAAAACCAACCTGAAGGGCTAGGGGAGCGGTTAATAAATCTCCTACCTTGCCCCGAATACCATCAGTTCCAAACAGGGGCGACTTCGGCAGGGTAAGACCCACTCTTGCTGCCTCAGTCATGCTGATCGGCTGTACAAACGACGCTATCATTACCGTTCACTCTCCACACAATTCACGCCACAACTCAACCCATCGTGGCACAATGACAACCAGTTGAGTCGTCTGATGTGCCAGGAATTTACGAGCATTCAACAGTGTGCTTGAATGTCCCGTAATGTTTACAAAACATTACCTAATGGTCTGGAGAATAACATTTCTTTAACCATCTGTCAGCCATCAATTATGGGTGAGCTATGGGTGAGCTGATAGATTGGCACTGCGTAACTTCCAGGCAACGCTAGAGACGAAGTTGGCGGTGATGTGGGCAACGATCGGTACCATCAAATTGTCAGTCCACAGGGCAACTGCCCCCAAAATCAGCCCCACAATAGTTGCCCAGATGGCATAGGCCCATAGCCGAGGGCTGCTAAAGTGTAAGACCCCAAAGCAAAGGCTGGAGAGGATTAGTCCAGTCATATTGGCTCCTAGAGCAGGCAACATAACACCCCGGAATAGCAATTCTTCACTGAGACCAGGGAGCAACCCCACCCACACCATGTCGGGTAGCAACAATGGGGCTAATACCAGTTGCAGGTAGAGATCAGTGCTAACTCGATAGGCTGGCCACACTTGATAAATAATGGCACTAGCAGCAATGATACCCATACCAACACCAATGCCAATCAAGATGGAAGAGAGATCGACATGCCACGGCAACAACGCAACCTTACCGAACTGTCGCCACAGGGTGGTTACTAGCAGCAACACCACAGCAGTAGCACCGATCGCCACCAACATTTGGGTGCGGTCTAGGGGTTCTAGGTCAAAATTGTCAGGTTGGGGATCCATGGGGCAAACACAAGCACGGCAGAGTCACTACCTAATTGGTAACTATCTGATTGGTAAACAATTAAACTGTAAATTTTCGGAAACCGCAAATCTTAAGCAGTTACCAGGTTTATACAGCCTCAATCCCCCAATAGACGTTGCCTGCAAAAATCCTTGGGTCACATCGACGCAATAGCCGTACTGATTGACCGTTCATAGGCTATCGTCAACGGATAATGGACGAGTTGTTAGATGCATGAGTACGAACTCGATGCAGTTGTCTGACAGCAGAGACAATGACACAGCTAATGCCCCCCAGTTCTAAAATCCAGTTCATGCGAATGCCTAGAATTTGCACATTGATCAGCCAATCGAAGTGATGGAATGACGAGGCTCTCGCCAAGACGAATAGAATCAAAAAGCCTAAGCCCAGGAAGGTCAGGCGGTAGGCATAGTAGCACCAGCGGAATCGTTGCAACCCCTTGCTAGCAACTACTATGCTTAAAACTGCCAGCCCCAGCAAAAATAGTCCTTGGATGATGCGCTTGTAGGGGTTTAGTCCTGACGAGCGAACTACATTGCGACCAATGACTGTAAGCAGACTTTGGAGGTCAAGCTGCTTGTTGACTCCTAGAAATACGAGCACTAGGGCAACGCCATGCCAAAACTGGCGATAGTAGGGGTAAAAGCGGGGAGCTAGACGATCGTCGGGATAGCGGGCACAGAGCAGACATAACCCTGCTGCTGCAAAATAGGCTACCACGGTTACCCATCCCATGACCGTGGGGTCACCAATGCGGGGAATCCAGCGATCGTCAACAACAGCACTCAACACCATGTCATTGCCCTGCACTTAGCTTCATAACCACCTTCATAATTGTGACCTATTACTCAATCCCCATCACCCAGTCATTGCTATACACTGAGAGTCACCCTTGGCTGCTGAGAACCGATGACCCACGAACCTGCCGATCTGCTATTGCGCCACTGTCGTCTTTTGCACGAAACAACAGCCATCGAACCTGTTGATATTGCCATTCGAGCAGGAACGATCGTGGCGATCGCTCCCCACCTGACCATTCCAGCCCACAGAGAGATAGACGTGCAGCACAAGCTGGTTAGCCCACCGTTTGTCGAGTCCCACATTCACCTAGACTCAGCGCTAACAGCCGGAGAACCCCGCTGGAACCAAAGCGGCACCTTGTTCGAGGGCATCGACATTTGGCGGGAACGTAAGCAGTCCTTAACAGTGGAGGATGTGAAACAGCGGGCGATCGCCGCTATGAAACAACAGGCTGAGCATGGTGTCTTGTTTGTACGCAGCCATGCGGATGTCAGTGAACCCACCCTAACTGCACTTCAGGGTTTGCTAGAGGCACGAGCAGCCGTCAAAGACTGGATGACACTCCAGATCGTAGCTTTTCCTCAGGATGGAATCTATAGCAGTCCTCAGAATGTTGACTTGTTGGAGGAAGCAATCCGGCAAGGGGCTGATGTGGTAGGTGGTATTCCTCACTATGAACTCACCCGTGACGATGGGGTGAAGTCTATGGAGACCGTATTTAAGCTAGCAGCGCAGTACGATCGCCTAATTGATGTGCATTGTGATGAAATTGACGACGATCAATCTCGGTTTTTGGAAGTGATGGCAGCTCTGGCCCTGCGTACAGGCATGGGCGATCGGGTTACAGCTAGCCATACCACTGCCTTTGGCTCCTACAACAACGCCTATGCCTTCAAGCTCATGGGCTTTTTGCAACGTACACAGTTGCACTTTATTGCGAATCCTTTAATTAACATCACCCTACAAGGCCGTACTGATACCTATCCCAAACGTCGAGGCGTAACCCGTGTGAAGGAACTGTGGCAACACGGACTCAACGTCAGCCTAGGGCATGATTGCATTCAAGATCCGTGGTATAGCTTGGGAACCGGCAACATGTTAGATGTAGCCGTTATGGCCTTGCATGTGTGCCACATGACGGGGATGGCGGAGATAGAGGCTTGCTACAACATGATTACCTGGAATGGGGCTAAAACTTTACACCTAGGAGACCGCTACGGTGTTGCTGAGGGTAAACCTGCTAACGTGATTGTGCTAGATGCCCACGATCGCTATGATGCCCTGCGTCGCCGAGCCACTGTGACCCATGTTATTGCCCAAGGTAAGCTGCTCTTAGAAACAACCCCAGCAACGACAACTTGGTGCTAGTAAAGAGTCCTTAACACCGACGTATCAGCCTCCGGGGGCAAGAGAGATATGCCAAGACTTTCCAAGGATTATGTTAGATAGGTTGGAATCAGATGACTACGAACTGTAAGGAACACTAAGAATCACCACATCAATTCGTAACAGGCATTATTATGGCTAATGACATGGGTCTTTGATCGTCGTGAATGATAGTGTCGTAATAGCCATTGCTACATCTGTTGTCTAAAGTGTTGTTTAAAGACTACATCTGCTCAATGGCTATCTCTTCTACAACCGTGCCTTGCTCAATGTTGCCTTGCTGCTCAGCCTTGTTGTGTCAACACTGAATGGATCTCTACTGCACTCGTCCTAACTGTCCTCGTCCGCTAAACCGCTGCCCTGACTTGGATGACACCCAAGTCTTGAAGACAGTGCAGCAAAAGTATTGCACAGCTTGTGGTATGCCACTCATACTAGATAGCCGCTATCTAACACTGCGCCTATTAGGGCAAGGTGGGTTTGGGGCGGCGTTTTTGGCCTGCGATCGTCGTATGCCCAATCTGCGCCCATGTGTGATCAAGCAGTTTCAGCCCCCCGCTGATTTTAGCCCGCAACAGCTTGCCATTGCCCAAGACTTGTTTGAGCGCGAAGGAGAAGTGCTAGCCGAGTTAGGCAACAACCATCCCCAAATTCCCGACCTCTATGCGTTTTTTCCCTTGACGGTATCGAATTCCCTGACAGGCACCAACCAAGAGTTTTTCTACCTAGCCCAAGAGTTTGTTGATGGGCAAGATTTAGAAGCTGAACTCGCCCAAAAAGGCAAATTCTCTGAAGC
>JANWZG010000045.1 GCA_025054735.1 Cyanobacteriota bacterium
ACTTTATCGATCCGCTCGGTGTTGTTCTCAATCAAATGATTGGCGACTTGCAGAATGTTTTCAGTAGACCGATAGTTTTCCTCCAGCTTCACCATGGTCTTGGTTTCGTGGTCAGGGAGGCGATCGCCAAAGTCTGCTTGAAAGCCCAGCAAAATGGTGAAATCAGCACTCCGAAAGGAATAGATAGATTGATCCGCATCCCCAACTACAAAGACCGATCGGTGTTGCCATAGCTCAGACTGGCGCGGACTTTCTCCATTAGTAGCCAACAGGCGAATTAGCTCATACTGAGTCTGGTTAGTGTCTTGATATTCATCAACTAGGATGTGCTGAAAGCGGCGATGCCAATAGCCTCGTACCTGCTCATTTTGACGAAACAGTTGCACTGGGATCCAAATTAAGTCATCAAAATCTAGGGCATTGTTAGCCGCTAGAGTCTTTTGATACTCAGTATAAACTTCGGCAATGACCCGGCCTCGATAGTTGGGCTGCTCTCGCAGAAAGTCTTCTGGAGTTTGGTTACGGTTTTTGGCATTGCTGATGGCATAGCGCACCGATCGTGGCTCAAACTTTTTGTCATCAAGCTGCATTTTATTGACCACAATGTCCTTCACAATCCCCTGCACATCAGCGTCATCCAAAATTGAGAAGTTCTTTTGCCACTGGTGTCCCTGTTGGTCGCGGTACTTTTCAATGTCAAAGCGCAAAATGCGGGTGCAGAGGGCGTGGAAGGTGCCAATCCACAGATATTTAGTATAGGTCTTATACACCTGGGACTGAAGCCGGGTTTGTTCATCGGGCGGCAGACTGCCCAGGGTTTTCCCTGTTTTTGCTAGGGCTTGTTGTTCAGCAAACAGCCGCTCAATGCGTTCCTTCATTTCCCTAGCTGCCTTGTTCGTGAAGGTCACTGCCAGAATGTTCTCTGGATCCACATGGTGGTGCAGAATTAAGTTGGCAATGCGGTAAGTGAGGGCACGAGTCTTGCCAGAACCAGCCCCTGCTACCACTAGTAGGGGGCCACAATAGTGCTCGACGGCTTTGCGCTGGGACGGATTTAAGTGGCTGAGCAGGTCGATTGTAGGTGCCATAACATCAAATCACCGCTGCGACAGGGAAGGAGAAGTATTGCTGTAACTGTAACGTTTTACCACTTTTCTGGGCAATGGGATGGCGAATCTAGACAAGGCACCTGCGCGATCGTCTGCTTCTGTCTTTGTAAAACACATTAGTAGTGATAAAAAGTGATGAGCAACGGGGAGCCGAGGAGGCAGAGTCCCTCTTATGGGCACATTTTCCACAATCCCTTCCTAGAGAACCCTTACCTTTTAAGGACTACAAATAAATTGATACTGGAATCCATTAACACTGGATGACACCGAAAGTATCAAACTATAGTGTCTTGTGTTATACTTCATCGAAGTAGCAAGGAACTGACTTGCATCTACTAAAGATGAGCTGACATGAGCATTAGCTAGCAATCAGTGGCTCTTGTCAGCTAGGGTTGCACTCCACGAATACTTAACGACGCTTAGTTCAGTTTCCTAACTCCACATCTACCTACCTGCTACACCGTTGATTTACTAACTCCTACGAATTGGGTTGCTTCTAGCTGCTGACGTTAGCTCTCTCCTGTCCTATGGCAGAGAGAGCTAGCTGTTCAGCTCTGGGGCGAAATTTGTGGGTGTTTGAGTCTTCTGAATTTTTGTGGGACTGCAACACCCTGGATAGTCTAAGAGATAGTCTAAGTGCTGGAAACCCGCATTGTACTGCTAGCATCCGCCCTCGACCCTGAATACATTTCCTAACCCGGAAGAGGGACTTCAATCCAACTCTCCTCCTCTCCATTTGAGAGAAGGGGCCAGGAGATGCAGCTTGCTTCTTGCAGGGTAGGCAAGCTATCCCAGAAGTGTCCGATCAGAAGTGTCTAAACTATTGAGGACTAACGACTACCGTTCAGGGCAGAGTAGCAGGCACATATCTGTCCTTGTTGCAGGCAAAGCTCAACCATAACCTTTACTGATGCAAATCTATCTATGAATCTTCATCCCTTGCGTGTGAGTAGTGTTGTCGCTTGCTCTCTAGGCACTATTGTGCTCCCAGGCTTAGGCCAAAAGGCTATGTCAGCGTCTGAACCAGTTGCTACCGATTCACCCCTAGCTAATGCTTCGAGGATGACGATCGAGCAGGCAGAATTGGCCACGGCTGAGGTGGTGACGATCGCCCCTCCAGAGCCTGTAGCCTTATCCCCAAGTTTTCATGATGAATCTGCTCCGTTGGCAATTCCACCTTCACCGGAAATATCACCAGCGCCAACAGCAGCCGATGCCATGGTTACTCTGGCATCAGATCAACAGCTTGCAGACTCCTCATCGGTTACCAGTAGCAATGATGGACAGCCGTCGCTGCCAGATGCTGAGACTGCGTTGCTAGCACAATCGGTCAGTAACAAAACCTCTACCCAGCTAGCAGTTGTCTCTCAACCCCAGCCAACATCGACCGCTCCGATCGAGCTATCGGTACCATTGCCAGCCGCCACTCCTCAATACTATGCCCTCAACTCCTCTAGCCCATTAGCTCAACCTGAGGTGATTCTGATTGACCACAGCCGTAACCTTATCCAGTTGCCGCCGTCTATTAGTCCTCCCAAATATGTGCTGGAAGATCGCACTAGCGAGTTTAATAACCGCTTCAAAGCCATGTTGGCCTTAGCAAATTTACCGGACTTTAGTCCACGCTTGCCCCTGAACCTACGGGTAGTGACCGATAGAACCATTACCTCCGACCATCCCATCACTGATTCAGCCGAGACGATCGCCGAATGGGCAGAGCGGATGCGCCTCTGTCGCAATGCGCGGGCAGTGCTAGAGCATGTGCAACCAGACGGAGAAACAACGATTCCAGTTGTGTTTACTGATGCGCCCATACGGGGGCCGAGGGTTGTAAGAAATGCCAATGGCAACCTTGTGTGTGTTGAGGCTTAGGATTGACTAGCCTTTGCTAAGAGCATTAACAGCAACGCTCAACGGTAATAATCCCTTAGTCATACCAACTCTCCAAAAGCCGGCGACAAGCCCATGAGTTCGTAGTCAGGACTTCAGTCCTGACTACAAGCTATCCGTAGCCATAGCATGGAGAAATGGCATTACTCAGTTGATTGCTCTAATTGGGTAAGGACGATCGCTGCGATCCCTGGGTGAGATGCTTTATGATCAATCCCATAACCTTTAGTTACTGATGAGTGCGATCGGCGGTTAATGGCAATGGTGCTGGTTTCTCAATTTCTCTACTGGGCAGGTTTTCCCTTCTTGCCTCTTGATAGCATCTTTTCGACCCAAGGCATCATGATCATGCTGCTGGCAGCCTATGCTGGAGCCATGTGGATGTTTCTCACCAGTGCACCCAAGGTTTATACCTTGATGGTGTCGGATTTAGAACAAGCACGAGAATTCTATGAAGGGATGCTGCGCTTGCCTGCTGCGGAAGTGCCGTTGCACTATTACTACAACTACGACCAGACGATTGGGGCAACTGCCAGCTTTGACCCGATGTATATGGCACCTGCTGTTGGCTCTGGAATGAGTCGGCGATTGTCTGGTACGGAAGGGTTATGGTATCAGTTGAAAAAGAACACGCAATTGCACGTGATTTCTGGGGCAAGTTTGGGTGATCGCAACCAGCAGCGTCACGTTTGTTTTGACCGTGCCTGTCTGGAGCAAATTTTGATGCGAGTGCAAATGCGGGGCGTGAAAAACAAAATTCGCAGTGAGCGCCCGTTGAACTTCTTGGTAAAGGACTACGAAGGGCGGATCATTGAAATTGCAGAAGTCTCCAATTAACTCTGATTAACTCTGATTTAGTAGCTATTCGTGACCAGATTTTTAGGGGAAATCGCTGCCCTGACTGCCGCTTGTTTGTGGGCGATCGCAACCGTAGGCTATCAACGGGCAGGAAAAACCATTCCCCCACTGCTGCTTAATCTCTTGAAGGGTGTAATCGCGATCGCGCTGCTGCTGTTCACCCTCATATTGCAGGCTAAACCCCTACCTTTAGCGGAATGGCTATCCTTAGGTCTGTTGCTGCTTAGTGGTGTTGTGGGCATTGGCTTGGGTGACACTTTCCTGTTCTATGCCATTAACAGCCTAGGTGTTCGACGCACCTTACTGCTGGGCACCTTAGCACCAGGACTATCGGCCCTGCTGGGACTCATCACCCTGCAAGAGAGCCTCCGGTTCCAGAGTTGGTTGGGCATCGGGCTAACGATCGCAGGAGTTGCCTGGGTAATTGCCGAGCGTACAGATGATAGCGCAATAGTCTCTAATCGCAGTCTTCAGCCAACTGCTCTGCAAGTGGGCATTCTCTACGGGTTGTTGGCTACCTTGGGGCAAGCAATAGGGGCAGTGTTGTCACGGGCAGCCCTAGCAGAGACGACGATCGATCCACTATGGAGTTCACTCCTGCGATTAGTGGCTGGAGAAATAGCCCTAGTCGCGTGGTGGCTAGCTACAGATCCTTGGTTAACCCCTGGCTTGCAACTAAAAACAGATATCCATGCCCAACCCCAAATTGTCATCAAAATTGACGGCGCAGTATTGAGAGTGATTGTCTTCAGTGCATTTTGCGGTACCTATTTGGGCATCTGGTTACAGCAAACTGCGATTAAACACACAGCAGTTGGCATTGCCCAGGCCCTCAGTTCCACCAGTCCACTATTTGTGTTGCCGATTGTAGCTTGGTTGGGTGAACCTATCAGTCTTCGGGCCGTTGTAGGTGTATTAATTGCGATCACGGGCATTGTGCTCCTGTTTAGTTCCTGATGCCAACATGATCCTACGAATACACAAGCCTTGAAGATTTGTAGGACATCACACTCCTTAAGCGATCTAGTAAAAAAAGTCAACGTTTACCATCAATGTTATCTAGAGTAGCTGTCATCTGAAAATAGATCGGTTATCATGTCTAGGTGTTCAAGTCTATGGTACTGAGTACGTCTACTATTGGGCGACCCTTATCAAAGACATGTTGGTTGGAGACCTTTTGGTCTGCTTATTGGTCTGTTTAACGGTTTATTGAGCTAGTAGCCTTAGTTTGTTTTAATTCGGAGAGCGTTGTGACTATTTACATTGGTAACTTGTCCTTCCAGGCAAGTGAAGAGGATTTGTGGGAAGTTTTTGGGGAATACGGAAAAGTAACCCGAGTAACTCTTCCTACCGATCGTGAAACCGGTAAAAAACGTGGGTTCGCCTTTGTGGAAATGGAGAAGGATAGCGAAGAGGATGCCATAATCGCAGAACTTGATGGCGCAGAGTGGATGGGTCGTGAACTGAAGGTCAACAAAGCCAGACCGCGAGAAGGTCGCGATGGCAGCGGTGGCAGTGGTAGTCGCGATAACCGTCGTTCTAATGGCCATGGCTCTTCTGGACGACAAGCTTCCCTCTAGTTTGATTTGAATGCCACTCTTACTCCACAGGCTGAGTAAGCCCTGCGCTTAAATACCCATATTGTCATGGCGACTATGTTAGTCGCTAAGGAGCTGTGTTGCTCATCGTTCAGAAGGATCGAGTGTCGATTCTTTTGCATGGTGAGTGTTTTTGTTGGGCGCTATGTGTTTGCTGGGTGCTAGGTGTTAGCAAGTGTACATGTGAAGAGCTGCGAGCGATCAATATGTTCACCCACTCAAGCACTACTGACTGACACTAATAGTTTTGCTGCCTTGGACTGTTGACGAAAAATTCAACAAAATACCAACAAGTGGTTGTCTGTAGCCTACGACTAACCTAGGGCCATAGGTGCGAACCTCAACATAAGCCTATCCGCTAGCGATCTAGTCTAACAATCTAGTCATCTTTGCCGAAGAGTAGCTGCCAAACAAACCAGACTGTAGCCACAGCAACTGCAATACCAAACAGGCGGGGCACTACTCCCCACCGTAGCCAACTTGCCATATCACCTAGCAAGTAGGACACTTGAATTAAGCTCCATCGCACTACCCAGAACAACCCGTACCCTAGTGCTGCCAAACCAACCAACTGCACAAATCTATTGTTCATTGAGGCTACTTCTGCGACGGATGACTACAAGGAGATTATATCGAACTATTACACTCAGCTCAAGCATGTACTGAATTTGACAAGTGCTGATAGCTCTAACTACTAACGAGTTGGCCACATTAAACTTAAAGCTGGCAACTTAGCAGTGCTCAAGAAAATGGGTTAACCCTCACAGATTAACCCATACATACCTAACACCTATTACCCTCAACCCACCATTGCCTGCTCTCGGGCCAGGAATTTCTCCAGTTCTGTCAGGGCTTCTGCGTCCACCTTTGTCTGCATAGGACAAAACTTTGGCCCGCACATGGAGCAAAATTCAGCCGTTTTGTAGATGTCGGCGGGCAGGGTTTCGTCGTGGTATTCACGAGCACGATCAGGATCTAGAGCTAGTTCAAATTGACGATTCCAGTCAAAGTTGTATCGTGCCTTAGACAGTTCGTCATCGCGATCGCGGGCACCATGACGATGGCGAGCAATATCGGCTGCGTGGGCAGCGATCTTGTAGGCAATCAAGCCATTGCGTACATCCTCGGCATTGGGTAAGCCCAAATGTTCCTTAGGCGTGACGTAGCAGAGCATAGCTGTGCCATACCAACCTGCCATGGCTGCCCCGATCGCACTGGTGATATGGTCATAACCAGGAGCAATATCGGTCACCAGTGGTCCCAGGACGTAGAAGGGAGCTTCGGAACATTCTTCCATCTGCTTGCGGACGTTGAACTCAATCTGATCCATGGGTACGTGACCAGGGCCTTCTACCATTACCTGCACATCATGCTCCCAAGCTTTGCGGGTCAGTTGCCCTAAGGTCTTCAGTTCCGCCAGTTGGGCTTCATCAGAGGCATCATGCACACAGCCCGGTCGCAGGGAATCCCCCAGGCTAAAGGAGACATCGTAGCGCTTGAAGATTTCGATAATGTCTCGAAAATGGGTATAGAGGGGATTTTGCTTATGATGATGCAGCATCCACCGAGCAATGATGCCGCCACCACGAGAGACGATGCCAGTAATCCGGTTGCGTACTAGGGGCAGGTACTCTATAAGGATGCCCGCATGGATGGTCATGTAGTCTACCCCTTGCTGGGCGTGCTTTTCGATAATGTGTAAAAAGTCATCAGGGGTGAGGGCTTCGATGCGACCATGCACGCTCTCTAGGGCTTGATAGATGGGCACCGTACCGATCGGCACAGGAGATGCTTGAATGATGGCAGTGCGGATTTCGTCTAGGTTGCCGCCCCCTGTTGACAAATCCATCACTGTGTCTGCACCATACTTAACCGCTAACTTTAGCTTCTCGACCTCTTCGACTAAGCTTGATGAGTTAGGCGATGCTCCAATGTTGGCATTCACTTTGCACCTGGAGGCAATGCCAATACACATCGGCTCTAGGTTGGGATGATTAATGTTGGCAGGAATAATCATTCGGCCTCGCGCCACCTCATCTCGAATCAACTCAGGTGATAGGTTTTCTCGACCGGCGACGTAGTGCATCTCCTCGGTGATCAGTCCCTGACGGGCATAGTGCATCTGGGTCACGTTCCCTTGCCCGTGACGCTTGGCAATCCATTCTGTACGCATAATCGTGCTCCTAAAATAAACAGCTTCCCTCCGCTGGTATGAACCAGACTCAGGTTCTTAGGGTATGTTCTCAGCCTGATTTCTCAGACACCCCTAGCTTGATGAATAAGCATAATCACCTAACGAGCAGTCCCCGTGAGGTTACATACACTGTTCCATAACCCTAGCACTAAGAGCGCCGCTGCAATCTGTAATCTTTCAGTGCTGCAATCCTGTGGCTCAGTTAGAATGTGAGTCTGATTAACTGCAACCCCATTAGTGGTGTCTCCACCTAGTCTAGAGTGCCTTCATGTCTACATCCAGCGTTCTTAAGCCAACTGCTGAGTCTACTGACGATCGCAGCAGCCCAGACCTGAATCAATTGCGTAGGGACGATCGTGCCATCCATGACTGGTATCGATTTGTCTTGGCCTATCCGCCCCATCTTGTTCAAGACTACCTGCAACGATTTGGCATCACTTCTGAGCAACAGGTGTTGGATCCTTTCTGTGGCACAGGTACGACGATCGTCGAGTGCAAGAAACTAGGGATTCCCGGTATAGGGGTGGAGGCGAACCCGATGGCTTGGTTTGCTGGCTCCGTGAAGTTAGATTGGGAGATTGACCCCAATCATCTGCTCACAGCGGCTCTCCAAATTGGCGAGGCTACCACTACCGCCCTTCAGTCAACGTTGGCACCCCTGCGTACCCTCTCAGCAGAAGAACAGAAGCTGATGCTGAAAAACTCCATCAGTCCCCTGCCTCTCCACAAGACCCTAGTGCTGCGAGAGCAGATCGATCGTTATGCTCATTACTCTGGCCACAAGCACCTGCGCCTAGCCTTGGCCAAGGCCCTCGTGACCACTATTAGTAATCTGCGGTTTGGCCCTGAGGTAAGTGTGGGCAAAGCCAAGACGGATGCTGCTGTAGTAGAGACTTGGTTAGAGGCCGTGCAGGTCATGGTGAGGGATTTGCAACAAGTCAGCGGCCAGCGATCGCCCCACAACCTCATCTACCAGGCTGATTCCCGCCAACTGTTCAACGTCTTGCCTGCTAACGCCATTGACGCAGTGATTACCTCTCCACCTTATCCCAACGAAAAAGACTATACTCGTGCCACTCGCCTAGAATCGGTACTGCTTGGCTTCATTCGCACTCGATCTGAACTACGCGCTTTCAAACAGGGCTTAGTACGCTCCAACACACGCAATATTTACAAGACAGATACAGATCACCTCTGGGTATCTCGTCATCCAGAGATTCAGCGCATTGCTGCTGAGATTGAGGCACGCCGTATTGCTCTGGGCAAAACCAGTGGCTTCGAGCGCATGTACCATCGCGCTGTTAAACTGTACTTTGGTGGCATGGCTCGCCATCTGGCTGATTTACGCCATGTGCTGCGCCCCGACGCTCAGTTGGCCTACGTCGTCGGTGATCAAAAATCCTACCTGCAAGTGATGATTCCTACGGGCACCCTGTTGGCAGACTTAGCAGCGGCACTTGGCTATGACGTGGTAGGCATTGACTTGTTTCGTACGCGCATGGCAACCGCTACTAAAGAGCAAATGCGGGAGGAAGTTGTTATCCTACGTTGGCCCGGAGTTATGCCCACCCAACCCTATCCGTTTATGTCAATCTAGCTTTCATTACCAATTCTCTAAAAGCTAGCGACATAACCCACTAGTTCGTAGTAGGGACTTAAGTCCCCGCTATTAGTTCGTAGTAGGGACTTAAGTCTCCGCTAGCAGCTATCTGTAGCCGTAGTCGGAGAAGTAGTATTAAGCTCCTGTAGCCCCCTTGTAGTAATGGTTCAGAATATTTGTTGCTAACGATCGTGGTTCATCTTCAAAGCAAAATTGCAATGTTCCAACTGCATCAGAGACCCCTAGGGATTTGACCGTAGACCTGATGGTGTCGATCGCACCCCAAAGCACGCTTTCGGTTAACTTAAACACCATCCCTGGACTACCTTCATCGTAGAGCAGCTTGGCCAGGGGTATAGAGTGGCTGTCTACCGTTCTGGCAGCATATTGTAGACAGGCATAGACAATGACCGCTGCGGGCAAGGTTGGCTTATACCCTACCCGGAAGGCGTAGGCATTGGTTTCTCCTGTTGCTTGGATTAAACCCAGTTGAGTGAAGGGACAATCTAGGGAATCTTCACTGGCAAGGGATTTGGCTGGCTGAGAACTGTACATTCGCAACAGACAACTCACATCTTTTTTCAGGGATGAATCAGCCGTGCGAGGAGACTGACGATCGCGATAAATCCGTAGTTCCTTCATCAAACTCTCCACCGTAAATTCCACCGCATTAACCCGATTGAACGTAAACTCCCAAGTTGTAGCGGTGCAAGGCGGCTCTAATAACATCCAATGCAATAACCATAGGGATGCTGGATCTTCTAGGTAGGTGTCCCACCCTTGTTCACCTAGCAACTGCTGACCAAACTCTGTCGGTTGATCTGCTGCGAGCAACTTGAAGGCATGGCACCAGTAGCGGATCGATCGCACCATATTCTTACCTACCCCTAACCGCACAGGGGCATCGTCTCGCTCAAAAACCTTGGAATCAGTAGTAGCACGATCAAAACCCTTCTTCAACCAGCCAAATCGGGGGTGAAAGGTCTCATGCCGCGCAAAGATGGGCTGTGACTCCGTGGGAGAGGGATTGAGGGGTGAGGGGACGGTCATTGTGGTCTAGCTCCAGAGCAGGCAAGCAGGGACTAAATGGTTATGTAATAGCACTGAGCAGTTAGGCAATGGCATAGAATCTAAAGGAATATCAGTAGTCTCTGTCTCATCGGGGTCAGATGCAACAGCTAGAGGGAGCTATCTAGCCACCTCTCCTAGGGATATTCTGAGGTTGACGCGAATAACTGTAGGGTGATAATGCCATGACGTTGAAGTTGATTCCGGTGCATGAAAATCATACGTCTGAACTAGCCCGCATTTGCTATCAAGCATTTTCAGAGTTTCAGGATTGTCATGCTGTTTCGCGGGATATACCTAGTCTGGATGCTGGCAGGCTGGTGATTTCTCACCGACTAAACCGTCTTGACTACACAGGCGTTGTGGCGACGATCGACGACCACATCGTTGGGTCAAATTTTCTGCTCCATAGTGATGTTGTGGCTGGAATTGGCCCTTTGACGGTAGATCCACGTGCTCAGTCCCGTGGGGTTGGTCGCGCCCTGATGAAGTGGATAATCGCTGAGTGCGATCGACGCTCTATTACCCAGGTGCGTCTGTTCCAAGAGGCAGTTAACACTACGTCATTGTCTCTCTATGCAGCCCTTGGGTTCACGTGGCGCTCTTCGGCAGCCTTGATGCAAGCCTATCCGGCTAGTGCCGATGATCCATCTATTCGCCCATTGACCTTGGCAGATTTGGCAGCAATCGAGTCCCTTAGCTGCTGTGCCTATGGCTTTTCTCGTGCTAAGGATGCCGCACAGTTGTTGAAGGCAAATTTTCCTGGCTTCTTGCGCGAACGCGATGGACGCGCTGTTGGCTACCTGATCGCTACCTCATTTGGGCATGGGGGTGCAGACACCGACGATGACTTGCTGGCACTAGTAGCCCATGCTGCCCGTAACTTGCCGTCCTCAATGGCACGATTTATCTGCCCTTTGCATCGTCCCGATCTATTTCGTCGAGCGCTGGCTAACCGTCACCGCATAATCAAGGTGCTCTCCTACATGTCTTTAGGTGAGTTTACTGAGCCTCCAGGGGCTTACTTGCCATCGATTCAGTGCTAATGAGCGGGCTGGGAACATTAATACTCCCGTGGGACTCAAAATGGCAGAGTTGCATGTAACCTGAGGGATACACCCGTGTGGGGATGGGTAAAATGGAGGTCTTTGGCATGGAGGTAAAGCCGATCGCGGTCTCCACTGCCATATAGGCGATCGCCAACAATTGGTGCTGCCAACCCTTGGGAATCAGCGGCATGTACTCGCAATTGGTGAGTGCGCCCAGTGATGGGGTGAAATTCGACGCGGGTAATGGTATCTGAGCGGGTAATCACTTGGAAGTGAGTCAGGCTAGGCTTGCCGCGTTGATGATCGACCTGCTGGTATGGACGCTGGCTAGGATCTCCCCACAGGGGCAAGTCGATGGTGCCACACTGGGGAATGACAGTTCCTGCTAAGAGCGCTTCGTAGAATT
This sequence comes from Cyanobacteriota bacterium, assembly GCA_025054735.1. Classification (NCBI taxonomy): domain Bacteria; kingdom Bacillati; phylum Cyanobacteriota; species Cyanobacteriota bacterium. The sequence goes on from JANWZG010000045.1 coordinate 11,773, forward strand.
TGGTTACTTGGCGAGACTGAAACTGCCGCTGTAAATGCTGCTGGGTATGCACATCCTTAGCCAGCAGCAAAACACCGGAGGTATCTTGATCGAGCCGATGCACGGCCATCACTGCCGAACCGTGGGTGACCTGCAACCGACTCAGGGCACTGTCTTGGCGATCGGCATACCGCCCTGGTACTGACAACAACCCGGCTGGCTTATCCACAGCTATTAGCCACTCATCTTCATATAGCACTGGCAGAGACAAATCCTGGGCTGATGCTGAGATCACCCCATCCGATAAACCTGAGAGCAAGAACCCCATCAGAGGTTGACATCGCTCCGCACAAGCCCCATAGAACTGTCCAGGTTGTTTGTCACCGTTGGTAGAAGGCACCCCCCACCAAAACTCCGCCATGGCAATGGGCTGCCATCCCTGGGTAGCTGCATAGTGGAGCAACTTGGGAGCGCAACAGTCCCCTGTGCCTGTCGGTAACTGACCCTGCGATCGCAAGTCCGCTAATGAGCGAGATTCACCCCCTAAGTTCGTGAGCCAATAGCTAGCGTGCATTTGGCGTTGCAGTTGACGAGATAACTCACGCCGCCGCCGTTTCAAGGCCTGTATCTGAGCATCGGCTGCATCAAGCTTACTCTTTAACGGTTGCAGACAAGCATCTCGCTGGCGCTTCAGGTGACGACGCTCTATCCCATCCTGCTGACTTTGGGTATTCAGGGCCGCGATCGCAGCCATTAGTTCCTCTCCCCTAAGCTGCTGTTGCATCACTTGGCGCTGCTGTTGACGCATTTGCCTGCGCTGGGCATGACGTTGGGCAAGCTGTTGGAGCCGATCGGCAAATAACTGCACCTGTTCTGCATATTCCTGGCGTTCTGGAAGCTGCTCTAGAGCATGTATTGACTGCTTAATGGCATCCAACGCAGCTAGGGTAAAAGCCTCTGGCAAGGCCACGAGATCACGACCCGGAATCGGTGGCACCCATCCCTCTACAAGACTCTGCCCCTGCAATAGCCCCGAAAATGCCTTCAACACCCGATCGCCCATAGGGGTTTTCACCAGTAATACCCCGTACATTTTTCCCTCTCGCCCATAGCGCTCATCAGTAGCCAGTCGTTGCATCAACCCACGGGCGATCGCCTCTGCCAAGGCACTACGGGGCAATCGCAACCAGCGACCACTGCGGGGACAACGCCCCTCATACCAGTAGGTAGGTGGCGCATTGGCGATCGTGTCACCTGGGGCCAGAAAATCTGAGGGTAACTCAAGCAACCTCATGGACATGACTCGCTTCGCAGGATGGCACTATCACCAACAGTCTGCCATAAAACTCCTCCACCCATCCAAATACTTCCTCGCCAACGCAAACGGTAAAACGACCGCCCCATACCCTGTTCCAAATCTTGCTAGTGGATATGTTGAACCCATCGCAAATGCTCCTATAACCCATCAACCATACTCCCCAGCAGCATTATTACCGACTCTCCTGCTCCTTCGCATCCCTCACCACAATTTGGTGCTGAGAAAAATCCACATCCTTTACCCGAAGTCGAGGCTCTAGCCCGCTGGGTGCTCAACGCCTTGCGGCATCGGAGGTTTGGACACGCTTTGCAGCGTTTTCTCAGGTTTGCAATGAGGAAGTGCTCAACGCCTTGTGGCATCGGAGGTTTGGACACGAGAAAATCAACGAATCTGCTAGGAATCTCTCTGAAGTGCTCAACGCCTTGTGGCATCGGAGGTTTGGACACCTCAATGCCCAAAGCTTTCAAAGCTGCTGTATGAAGTGCTCAACGCCTTGTGGCATCGGAGGTTTGGACACAATATAGCTCCATAGGCACAATTGCTAAAGGGCTAGAGTGCTCAACGCCTTGTGGCATCGGAGGTTTGGACACGGTAGGTAATGAATGCGATCGTCTGGAAACCAAAGTGCTCAACGCCTTGTGGCATCGGAGGTTTGGACACTCGAGATAAGCATGGGCGTTTGACGAGTAAGGATAGTGCTCAACGCCTTGTGGCATCGGAGGTTTGGACAC
>JANWZG010000046.1:0-238 GCA_025054735.1 Cyanobacteriota bacterium
ATAAATGGGGGTATCAGGATCTGGTAAACTGCCGGCTGTGTTGGGTTGCAGGACAGTAATGCGATCGCCCGACATCAGCTCGATTACATAGTAGACGTGGGTGCCAAGGTACATCACGTTACGTAAACGTCCTTCGAAACAGTTGACGCGCACATCAGGTGGGTACAGACTGACGTAAATTTTTTCTGGACGTAGACTTACTACAACAGCAGAGTTCTTAGACGAGGCGGGCCAACTT
>JANWZG010000046.1:248-13745 GCA_025054735.1 Cyanobacteriota bacterium
TTCCTTTGGTTGTTTGCACGCGCAACATTGCCCGCTCAACCTCAATCACTTTACCCCGAAATAGGTTGGTATCGCCAATAAAGTCGGCCACAAAAGGCGTTTGTGGATGTTCATAAATCTCTTGGGGCGAACCAATCTGCTCAATCTTGCCTTCATACATTACAGCAATGCGATCGGACAGGCTAAGTGCTTCCTCTTGGTCGTGGGTCACCATGATGAACGTCATGCCCAACTCTCGATGTAAGGTCGATAATTCTACCTGCATTTCCTTCCGCAACTTAAGGTCAAGGGCACCTAGAGGTTCGTCTAGTAGCAGCACAGCCGGACGATTCACTAATGCTCTCGCTAGGGCTACTCGTTGCTGTTGGCCGCCAGATAGCTGAGATGGATAACGCTGGGCAAATGATTCCATGCGAACTAGCTTTAAGGCTTCTTTTACGCGATCTTGCAGCTCCGCTTTACTACAGTTTTTAAGGCGAAGACCAAAGGCAATGTTTTCCCAAACACTGAGGTGGCTGAACAGGGCATAACTCTGAAACACAGTGTTGACGGGCCGTCGATTAGGAGGAACGTTGGTCATTGATCGACCTCGAATCAACACGTCACCTGCTGTCGGCACTTCAAACCCTGCCACCATACGGAGCGTTGTGGACTTACCACATCCAGATGGCCCTAATAAACAAAAAAATTCCCCACGCCGTACTCTGAGGTCTACACCGCGCACAGCCGTTTCACCGTTATAGACTTTGAATACTTTGTTGAGTTCAACATCATATTCACTGGCGGTTTTTACCGAGTCTTGAGGTTGAATAATGGTTTGAGACATAGCTAACGACTTCCTGCGGTACCTCTCATGAGCAACCATGACTCCATGCTAATCCAGAAAGGAATTGCCTACAGGATAACATTCTTAGGCAAGTGACGCAGCGTATATTAAGCCTGTAGTCGTTAAGTTTAGTGCTGAGGATGGATCCCTAGTGACCAGTGAGAAACCAGGATGCTACGTGATGGATGTGACTGATTATGCAGCAAAGTTTAAGCTGGGTTGAACCGGGGTTGCTGTCAGCTACTGTCCAGAATAGGAAGTCATTTATTGAGTCAGTTCAGTAGAGTAAGATAGTGGGCACGGTGCCATCTCACTTACAGTGTACCTATGGCGTTAGTTCAGTACAATTCAACCAAACAGGTAGCTCCGCGCACGGTTGGTAAATACTACCAATCGGTCATTATCATGTTGGTGATTACGCTACTGCTGCTTGGTGTTATAGGTGGTCGGCTGGTGCATTTGCAGCTAATTCAAGGCGATCGTAACCGCCAGCTTGCAGAGAATAATCGCATTCGCCTGATTCCTAAGCAACCTGAACGGGGTAGACTTCTTGATCGTAAGGGTAGGGCTTTAGCTGGAAGTCGTATTTCTTACTCAGTGTTTGTTTGGCCGCTAGCTCAAAAAGAAGCCGAGTGGCCAACGACCGTCAAGCGCCTTGCTCGAATTCTCAAGGTGTCTGAAACCAGTATTCAAGAACGGATAGAACAGGCAGGCTACACATCCCCATTTTTAGTCCGGGTAGCTAGGGGTATTTCCCCAGCACAAATTACTGCGTTGGCAGAGTATAACTATGAACTCAAGGGTGTGGAAGTAGATGCGGAAGCTGTACGTTATTATCCCTATGGGGATCTCGCGTCTCATGTTCTGGGTTATACAGGAGAGTTGACGGATACGGAACTGGAGGCACGGAAGAAGGATGGCTATCGCATCGGGGATGTTGTGGGCCAGATGGGTGTAGAAGCAGCTTTTGAATCACAATTACGGGGTGAATGGGGTGGGCAACAGGTCGAAGTAGATGGCACAGGCGCTGTCATCCGAATCTTGGGTCAAAAATCGGCACGGGCGGGTAATGATGTCACTCTGACACTGGATTTGGATGTGCAACGGGCAGCCGAAGCAGCATTGGGAGACCAGAAGGGTGCGATCGTCGCCATGAACCCTCAAAATGGTGCGGTGTTGGCCATGGTCAGTCGTCCTGCGTTTGATCCAAACATTTTCTCAGGTCGCATTACTAATGCTCAATGGCAAGAGATCCAGAATGAGTCGCGGTTGTTGAATCGTGCTCTGCAAGGTTTTCCGCCAGCTAGCACGTTCAAAATTGTAACCACGACGGCAGCGATCGAATCTGGAAAGTATAGTCCTGATACTGTTCTACAAACATTTCCTTACATTGTGGCTGGGGGCATTCAATTTTGGGACTGGAACCGAGCTGGATTTGGCCCCTTGGACTTTGTGGGGGCAATGGCTTGGAGCAGTGATACCTTTTTCTATCAAACCGCCATGGGAATGGGTGAAAAACCACTAATTCAATGGACAAAACGCTATGGGTTTGGTCAAAAAACTGGTATCGAGCTAGCCAATGAAGAGTACAGAGGCCTAGTTCCTGATCATGAATGGAAGCGTCGAGAGCTGAACGAGGGATGGTTCCAGGGAGACACTATTAACATGTCGATCGGCCAAGGGTTTCTCTTAACCAGTCCTCTTCAGGTTGCGGTCATGTTTTCAGTACCGGCGAATGGTGGCTATCGAGTCAAGCCACACCTACTGAAGGATAATGAAGAAGCCAAATCATGGCGAGAGTCCCTTAATCTACAGCCGTCAACGATTAAAGTCCTACGTGAAGGTTTGCGAGCGGTGATAACCCAAGGTACGGGAACTGCTCTCAATGTAGAGACGCTACCTCCAACCGCTGGTAAAAGTGGTACGGCAGAAGATCCACCACGAGAATCTCATGCTTGGTTCGGAGCCTATGCACCTCTAGATAAGCCAGAAATTGTAGTTGTTGCCTTCGCAGAAAACTCTGGCGGTGGGGGTGGTTCAGTGGCTGCACCCATGGTGCGGCAAGTTTTAGAAGCCTACTTTAAGGCTAACCCTATCAAATAAGGGGGTTGCAGTGAGAATCGATCGTCAAGACATGGTAGGATTAGTACCCATGCATTATCTATCCTAGGCATGAGCCGCATCCTCTTTGACCAACTGGCCAAGCAGTACCTAGAAGACTTTTTGGAACCCCTAGGCACCGTTCAACGCAACCTAGAAGTTCCCGGCGAACCCAAATTCGTAGACCTGTGGTTTACCCCCAACCCTGACCAACCCGCCCCAATCGACCTGGGACTGCTCAGCCGCATAGCCACTACCCCTTGCCTGCTAGAACCCTTCCGCAACGCCCCTACCCATGCCGAGATTAGAAGTTGCCTGCTGAAACTCCTGTGGTTGCAAGAAGACAGTCGCCGCAGAGCCAAGCGAGCAGAAAACCCCACCCAGGATGCTTTACCCAACCTGTGGATTTTGGCTGCTACTACCACCCAACCAGTGATTAGTGAGTTTGGAGGAAGGCTGCAACCCGACTGGGGTGAGGGTGTCTATCACCTGCCTGCTGCCTACCGGGCTGCGATCGTGGCCATTGACCAACTGCCTGCGACTCCAGATACCCTGTGGTTGAGACTGCTGGGACGGGATAGTGTGCAACAGCAGGCGATTGCTGAACTGGTTGCACTTCCCAAGCATGATCCACGCCGTGATCGCACATTGGAGCTATTGGCAAGCTGGAAAGTTACCATAGAGGTGGGTAACTTGAATCTGCAAACGGATGAGGAGAGGAGACTTATGGTACAGCTATCACCAGCCTACCTAGAGTGGAAACAAGCAACCATTCAAGAAGGACGGTTAGAAGGACGGCTAGAAGGACGGTTAGAAGGACGGTTAGAAGGACGGCTAGAAGGACGGTTAGAAGGCGAAATTCGTACCGTTCTGCGCCTGCTTGATCGCCGCTTTGGCCCCCTGAGTGAGGAGTGCCGTACCCGCCTGCAAGCACTCTCTCTGCAGCAGGTGGAAGACTTGGCCGATCGCCTGTTGGACTTTGCCACCGATGCTGACTTAACCGCTTGGGTGCAGACCTTGGACAATCGACTGGCTCAACTGAGCGATCGTCTCCAGCAGCAATGGCCTGAGCTGTCCCCTGACCTACACCGCCAAGCCCGCCAGCTTGCTCCCCAGCAACTCACTGCCTTACTGGAGATCCTGCCCCAGCTTGCCAACCCGGACGATTTGGCTGCTTGGCTGCAAACTCAGCAACCCACTGAATCATGAAACCACGAAGACACAACAACCACGCGGATTAAAACTCTCGCTGAGAGAAAATCAATGTGGCTAGGGATAGAAGCAAGATGGTGTAAAGTACGCCATAACCTGCATTAAGCAACAGTGTGGAAGCGTCAGGCAAAACCCCATATACTGCCTCATTCTTGAGGTTAAGTCGTGCTAGGTCGGGAAGCAGTAGATAGACGGTCTGGGTGAAGCGCTGAAAGGTAGGGTTGGGAATCAGCTTGCTAAATGCGATTAAATCGCGGCTGAGCAGACCAATGAGATAAATTGCTATGGTGATCAGGGTGCCTAGAATGGCGCTGGAAAAAGTACCAAACATAATGGCAACCGCAGTGATGAGACATAGCATAAGAAAGGTGTAGCCTAGGGAGGTAAGGATGCTGCCCACAGGGTAGGTGATGCCCTGCCAATGCAAAAAGGCTAGGTAGATGACAGTCATGGCAACCAGGAGCACTGCAAGCACGCTACAAAGTCCTAGGTGTTTGCCAACGATAAATTCTGCTCGACTAATGGGCTTTGCTAGCAGCACGATGACAGTGCGTTTTTCAATCTCGCGGTTGATGAGTCCTGTACCGACAAAAATGGCAATGGCAAGGCTAAAGATTTCAATTGTAGCGATGCCTAAGTCAAGAAAGATTTTGTCTTCTGAACCAGTGGATACTTCAGGCAGTAACCATACTGCCATGGTCATCACGAGGACAAATAGGCAGAGGAGGTAAAGAACACGATCGCGAATCACTTCCCAAAAGGTGCGGCGGGCGATCGTGGCAATGCGGTAAAGGGTAGTCATGGTTGAGCACTGACAGGCAAGGTACGGCTAACTTTGGCAGGACACAGGATCATATTTCCTAGGGTATACCCAACAAACCGCACATATACTGGTTCTCCAGGAGCGATGTCAGGTTGGTCAGGCTGGTGTAATTGAGGGTCGTAGGCTACCTGTGCCCAAGCGGTTCCGATCGGTTGACATTCCCACTGTTGCAATAAGTTATCCAAGTTAGTGAAGAGTGATATCACGTTTTTTGCCAATAGGTCAGGTTTCATCTGAATCATCGCTTGTACCGTGGGGTAGTTGGTTAGCAGCGGTTGAAGTTGAGCAAAGGTATCCCGTCGCCATGCTGTCATCAGGGTCTGTTGTTGGTCTTGAAGGGCTGCTTGCAGGCGCAAACCTTCTTGCCGCAAAGCACGGTTCTCTTGACGGGCAGCAGACAGACCATAGACATCTAGCAGATCGTCAAGAGTCCATTCCAGTAGGGCTGCGACTTGTTGTAACTGTCCCAGAGAAAGCTGGGAAAGATGCCCCATCCGTAGTTGATTCACTTGGTCAACGGTCAGCCCAGACAATTGTTGCAAGGTTTTCCAGTCCTTAATGCCTGCTGTTTGCAGTTGAGGCCACAGAACAAGATCATACTGACCAGTCGGTATGGAGGACGATCGCCGTCCCTGAAGATAACGTACCAATGCCATTGCTCCTACAAAAACGATGATGCCGAATTCAGCGATGGCTGTGAATAGCAATAGCAACGGGGCTGGATACTCTAGCATGGCTCTAACCTTGATGAATCGTTTGGGTGGTTTCTGGATCGATATCGTGGTCTTGATAGTAACTTGGCAACAATTCCTGGGTTTCCACACGGCCTAGAGCTGCTTCAATCGCACTTGTCATCTCCACACAGCCCGTCCCTGTACCGTCTAGTACAGTTTCAATGATTTGACCATCCTTACTAATCCGGTACTCAATCCGTTGATACTCTGCCATGGTTAACTTGTCTCCATTACTACTTCCCCCTTATCATAACGGTCTACTCTACGGGCAACCCACGAGAGAGTCGTCCCAAATCACAGCTAGAGGATTACAGTAGGCTAGATGCTGTGTTGAATTAATGGTTTCATGAGCCGTCGCCAAGTTTGGAAACGAATTGCCTGGTATGTAGGCATAGCCATAGTGTCGCTAGTGTTGATGCTCACGATCGGTTACATGACCCCTCGACAGTGGTGGATTGCGCCCCAGACGGACTGTGCAGTTGAAATTGGGGTTAATAGCAATGGGTTCCACACCAACCTGATTGTGCCTGTGCAAACAAACCAGGTAGATTGGCGATCGCGCCTTACCCTAGCAGACATTGGCGATGGTTCCATTCAAGATTACCAGTATCTCAGTATCGGCTGGGGCGATAGAGACTTTTACCTGCAAACGCCCACTATACAAGACCTGAAGATATCAACTGTGGTAAGGGCAATGGCTTTCTCAGCAGGATCTGTACTTCACGTTCAAGGTTATCCAACTAGGCCACAGCGTTTGCCTGGATTTACTATCAAGATATTGCGGCTAAGTCCCCCTAACTACCGTGCTCTTGTGCAGTTTATTGACCAGTCGTTCCAGCGAGATTATCAAGGACATCCGATTATAGTAAAACGGGGATACCGACCAAACAGCAGCTTCTACGCAGCAAACGGACATTATTCCCTTATTAGAACTTGTAACACCTGGACAGCCGACGGCCTGCGAGCAGCTCAAGTTAACACTCCCCTGTGGTCAGGCTTAGCCCCCGCTGTGATGCTACACCTGCGGAATGGTTGCCCTGTCGAGACTCCTTGAGCAGGTGAAAGTCCCTAAATGCAGACTTTTTAGGACTATCATCTGCTGCTAGAGCGACTTTTCCATACTTGCAGATTAGCCTGGGCTTCTGCATAGCTAGAGGTTGAAGGTGGAACTAAGCCAGCGAGCGCGATCGCCTGCCGATAGTTACCACTAGCAGCACTGTTTCGAGCCATATCCAGAATTCTTTTGCTCAATAACTCAATCTCCTGTTGAGCGTCTGCATAGGCAACCGTTGCCGATGGCACCAACCGAAATGCGGCCATAGCTTGCCGTAACTTACCCTCCTCGGCTCGACTACGGCCAATCTTCAGGATGCGCTGACTCCAGAGAGCAATGCGTTCCTCTGCTTGTTGATAGAGCGGATCACCAGGTCTAATTTGGCGAGCAATGCGGATAGCTTGGTTATAGGCAGAAGCTTGAGACCCCTTGGCTCGCGCCGTTGCTTGGCTGAGAATCTCTTGGCTAGTGCGAAGCTGCTGGGCTTGTTGTGGCCATTCTGCCAGCCGCTGTTGAGCCTGCCTGTATGCAACAGGACTAGATTCTGGTACTAGTTTAGCTGCTGCGATCGCCCTCCCATAGTCACCTTTGCGTGCCCTGCCTTCAGCAATATCTAAGATCGTAAAGCTCCAGCGGTCAATTGTGCGTTGGGCTTCGGGATAGGATGGGTCGCTGGGCGGAATGGTTTGCAGGTGATCGATCGCTCGCCGGAGATAAATAGCTTGGTTGCCAGTAACCATTTCTTGGGCTTCTGACAATCGCACGCGGCTTAGTCGCTGCTGAGTCAAGTTGCGCAATGTCTTATATTCTTGACTACGCTGGCGATCGGGCGGCAAATTATCCAGCAACTGCAATGCTTGTTCCGGTTGATTATTTTTCAGCGCGTTAAAGCTCAACAACAGAGCAGGATCAGCGGGTGGCTGTAGATTGCTGGCATCAGGTTGGGCTGTGGGTGAGGCCGTAGGCACAGAACTAGGTTTCAGGGGCTGCTTTGATGATAGGCCAGCAGCATTACGCAGAATCACCCCAGCTAACAACACAACTAAGGCAATGCCTCCCCATATCAACAATCTGGGCCAAAATTTGCCATCAGTTGCGTCTTCTTCAGCCACTGAACCGCTATCAGGTGTATGGGATAGAGGTGAAGGAGTTGTCATAGCTGGCTCCTCTGGAGAGTTGATGGGTAATGAGTAACCAATTGGGGGGTCAGAACCCTCAGATTGTGAGGCTTGCACACCCATCTGTACCCTACCATTAGCAGAAGGCATTGGGGTAGGGGGTAGAGTTGAGGATGGCTGAGACCATTGCACCTCTGGTTGTGCTGAGGACGACGATCGTTCTGGCATAGCCATACTCGAAGCTAACAGCACCTCTTCCCCAGAAGACCCATTACTATGACTCCCATTACTATGACTATGCTCAAGCCTGTACCCATTACTGCCTTGTCCATTACTACCATAGGCAGTGCTACTGTAGGCAGCACCACGAACTTCAGACCCTAGCTCTAGAGTTGTTTGGTACAGCTCTGACTTGGGTAGTGTAGACGATGTACTAGTGCCGTTTCTATATCCATTAATGGCTAAGGTAGTTTGGGCAGACAATGGTCGACGGATGGCAGTTGTGATGATTGCTTCAGTAGCCAGTTCTGGTGACATGACCACCACTGGATGTTGACTAGGAAGCGAGTAGTAGGTGCCTAGTTTAGGCAAATTCACGGTGAGATAGCGCCTAAGGGCATCTAGCGTTGTGCATTGGGGATGGCGCAATCCCTCCAGTAGGGTAGTGGTGAAGAGTCCATGTCCATGACTCTCATGGGAAAATTCATCAGGCTGACAAGACAACACCAGACACACACCATGTTGCTGGGCAAGGATCATGGCTTGGCTGCCAACTGTAGCGCCTACTTGCATGGCTTGACTACGGTTTATGTCTAACAGCACAATCACACGCACACCTGCGATCGCTTGCAGACTTTGGAACAATGACTGGATAGCTATGCCAGTACCTGGAATATCGGCTGGACTACCATCGATCGGCATCAAATAGTCCTGCCCTTGGTGGCAAACCCCGTAGCCACTGAAAAAGCACCAAATAGTATCCCCGGGCACAGCTTGTTGACTAATCTTGCTAACCCACTGCTGAATAGCTTGTCTAGTGGGATAGGTAGATTGCTCTTGGATTGCCGATGAAGTGTCTGTCATCAGCACACAGTTGGCCACAGACAAGTCAGCTTCTTTGACCAAAAATGTCCACACAGCTTGGGCATCATTTTGAGCATAGATAAGGGGCTGAAACCGCGCATACCGATTGATACCGATTACAACAGCCCAGTGCGAATTGTTACCGCCTCTAGAAGGATTAACCATCATCAGATGTCCCTGCATTTGCGTAAAGGGTGGTTTGTGCTTTTCTAGGTCAACTGCTCCATCAAGCTGTGTTATCGACGCTCAGACAGTCAGAAATAGACACAGCCCTACCCCCCTGTCAGCATTGATGGATGATGAAGCTCTTGCATCGGTAATGCAGTCAACCAACTGTGCTAATCCCTAACCCCAAACCTGTTACTAGTTTGTCAAAACTAACCCCACTCTAGTTTAGGTGCTTGAAATTCTTAACGCAATTTTTTGGCGATGCTTTTCCAGATGATACCTGGACGATTGTAAAAACGGTTCCTTTGATTATAGTTCCTAATTTTTATTGTAACTTTTATTCTGCTGTGATTTCTGTAGGGTCAGAAACCCATGCAAATCTTTTACAAGCTTACCTAAAGGCTATGAGAGAACTAGCACACATTCTGCAACTAGCATGTAGAATCCGCTAAAAAAGGTCTATACCCTGCTCGTCATTGGTGACCAACGTTGTGGTTGTAGGGAAAAAACTTACCTTGTATTAGGTTGTGTAAATTCTTGTTCTTGCCTGAATCTGCACAGCCAAAATATTGAGGGGTAAAACCCCCTTACCCTGTAATATTCACTGCGAATTAGGTTAATTAGTTCTATCTTGCTGGTGTTGATAGTTATGGGTTAGTTAGGCTGTGCCAGAATTACCGGAAGTTGAAACTGTGCGTCGAGGATTAAACCAAACTACCTTGCATCAACCGTTGCAGGGGGGAGAGGTGTTGCTGGCACGAACGATCGCCTATCCGATCGCTCATTCGACTGGTTTGGATGACCTCCATGGCAAACAAATTACAACCTGGCACCGTCGCGGCAAATATCTGCTGGCCGAACTACTGAATACTTCTACGGGGTCTTCTCGGTTAGCAGGTTGGCTAGGGGTGCACCTGCGGATGACAGGGCAATTGCTGTGGCTATGTCGAGATGAGCCGGTGCATAAACACACGAGAGTACGGCTGTTTTTTCCTCAGCGTCAAGAGTTACGGTTTGTGGATCAGCGTACCTTTGGACAACTGTGGATAGTGCCCGCCAATATGCCTCCAGAACAGGCCATACCAGGGTTGCAACGACTAGGGCCAGAACCATTGTCTCCAGATTTTTCAGTGGCCTACTTAGCGGCTCAGGTGAAGGGGCGGCAACGATCGATCAAGTCCGCACTGCTGGATCAAACTCTGGTTGCTGGTGTTGGCAACATCTATGCCGATGAAGCACTATTTTTGAGTGGAATTCGTCCCTATAGTCCTTGTAGAGCATTGTCCGATGACCAAGTGCAGCGGTTACACGAGGCAGTGGTCACTGTGCTTCAAGCCGCGATCGCCGCAGGAGGCACAACCTTTAGCAACTTTCTTAGTGTCTATGGCGTGAATGGCAACTACAGCAGAGCGGCCTGGGTCTATGACCGAGAGAACCAGCCTTGTCGTGTCTGTGGCACCTCGATTCAGCGAATAAAGCTTGCAGGGCGATCAGCACACTACTGCCCTCAATGTCAGCTTTAGGAGTCACTTTAATATCTGGAATATGTGGAATAGATGGTTGCCTTATAAGGAAGAGTACAGTGCAACGACCCAATTGCAACGGATTATGGAAAGCCCTCGGTGTGGGTTCAGGAGCTAGTCACCACTGCTCAACCAAAACCTTGGGTGCAAGAGCAGAGTAGAAGAAGCATCCTGTGTAACCAGATTAGGTTGTCTGAGGTGTATAGTTAGGTAACGTCTGTTGGAATAGAGGCGCAGACTATGACTAGCTTGGTTCACATTTCCGATGATTTGCTCTACCCCTCCAGCGATGGCAATCCTATGGCAGAAAATACCATCCAATATCGCTGGATCGTTATGATCAAGGAAAATCTGGAGATCCTCTTTGCTGCTGCTGTCGATGTATTCGTCGCGGGAGATTTGCTCTGGTATCCCCTTCAGGTAAACGAGCCGCCTGCTCCTCGACAGGCTCCCGATGTTATGGTTGTGTTTGGTGTACCCAAGGGCGATCGTCGCTCCTACAAACAGTGGCAAGAGAATAACATTCCCCCCCAAGTCGTGTTTGAAATTCTCTCTGACAGCAACCGTACTAGCGAAGGACGGCGAAAGCTTCAGGAAAAATTTGAGTTCTACCAACGCTATGGCGTAGAGGAATACTATTGCTACGACCCTGATACTTTTATCTTGCAAGGCTGGCAACGACAAGGTAATCAACTATTGCCTATTCGCAATATTGGTCAATGGACTAGTCCTCGCTTAGGCATTCGCTTCGCATGGCAACGTGGACAAGAACTGGTTTTGTATTACCCCGATGGGCGCAAGTTTTTGACTTCGTTAGAGCTAGCTCAACAAGCTGAGCAAGCCCAACAGCAGGCTGAGCAAGCCCAACAGCAGGCTGAGCAAGCCCAACAGCAGGCTGAGCAAGCTCAACGACAGGCCGAGCAAGCTCAACAGCAGGCTGAACAGGCAAGACTACAAGCCGCATTAGCAGAACAGCAGGCTGAACAAGCAAGGTTGCGGGCTGAGGAAGAGGCTCAAGCGCGACGATCGGCCATCCCTCGGTTGCTTCAGTTAGGGCTTAGCTATGATCAAATTGCCCTAGCTTTAGACTTGCCATTGGCTGAAGTGCAATCTCTAGCTCAGAGCTAGTAACGGTAGCTTACGATTTGTTCAGTAATGACTAACCTTAACGGCTGTGTAACGAGTTGCCCTGTAGATCGAATCGGTACCTTACACTAAATCGTAAGCAAGCTTGTCACTTCTACCGTTATGCTGCCAGATTTATCTGACTGTGTATCCTCTGCTGCTGCGTCTGGCCAGACAGAATCCTCTTCAGATGTTTCTGACGACGCTCATCAACACAAATTACCCATCACTCCTCAACCCCAGGCCGTAACCCAATCCCTGGACGATCGCCTATTGCGAGCATTTTTTACAGAAGCCCTGGATGCTATGGTGATCACTGATGATGGGCGTTATGTAGAGGCTAATCCAGCAGCTTGTGAACTATTTGGCCTGCCTAGAGAAGAATTGTTGGGGCGCTGCATTGCAGACTTTAGCGTGGTTAGCATAGATATGCAGGCAGCCTGGCAAGCATTTCGTGCGCGAGGACACGAGCGGGGTACCTTCTCCCTAGTGCGAGCTGATGGTGTGACTCGCGAGGTGGAATATGCTGCCACCGCAGACTTTGCACCCCATCGCCATCTGTCAATTTTGCGAGATGTAACCGAGCGTAACCAGTTAGCGCGAGAATTGCACACCCTAAACCAGACCCTAGAACAGCAAGTAGCTGAACGCACGGTCGAGTTGCAGCGGGCGAATGCTGAGTTGTGTGCTGTCAATCAGCGCCTGCAAATAGCCCACGATCGCTATGACTGGGTAATCCGCAGTATAGGGGAAGGCATTTGGGACTGGGATCTGAGGTCTAACCGAGCAGTGGTGTCCGATCGCTACTGGCAGATTTTGGGCTATGACCCCCAGCAAAGGGGCAACGAAACCTTAGAAACTATCCTCAGCCGCACTCATCCTGATGATATTCCCAGAATTCAACAGGCCCTTGAGCAACATCTGCGCCACCGACAACCCTACATCGTAGAGTTGCGAGTACAACACCAAGCAGGGCACTATGTTTGGATTCGCAGCCGAGGACAAGCCATCTGGGATGAGCAAGGTAACCCAGTGCGGATGGTAGGCACAATCGAAGACATTAGTGATCGCAAGGCGGCTGAACTAGCTCTCAGTCAGCAGGAGCAAAAGTTCCGTACCTTAACAGAAAATTCTCCTGATTGCATCATGCGCTGCGATCGCCAGTTTCGTTTCCTATACGTCAACCCTATTACTGCCACCCTTACAGGTATTCCCAGACACCTATTACTGGGCAAAACTAGTGAGGAACTGGGCTTTCCTAGTGACCTAGTTACCCTCTGGCATGGAGCCATGACCCAAGTATTCACCACAGGCCAAGACGTAAGCCTGGAATACACTATGCTGTTGCCCGTGGGCAAACGTACTATGAGTTCTCGTATTGTGCCAGAACGGGATATAGATGGAACAGTGGTTTCCGTGCTGATCGTTGTGCGTGACATTACTGACCTAAAACAGGCCCAGCAAATGTTGCTACTGCAAGCAGAGCAAGAACGCATTTTGAGCACGATCGTTCACCATATCCGCGAATCATTGGATCTAGACCAGATATTGGATGCGGCTGTTCATGATGTGCACCAGCTCCTACAGGCTGATCGCGTGTTGGTCTATCGCTTTAACCCCGATGGCAGCGGTGACATGATTGCGGAAGCGGTGAGTGAGCCATGGATTTCGGCGCTGGGTAGTAATCTGCAAGATCCTTGCTTTACTGATGAACTAGTGACAGCCTATGGC
>JANWZG010000047.1 GCA_025054735.1 Cyanobacteriota bacterium
CATCAGAGCG
The DNA here is from genome assembly GCA_025054735.1 of Cyanobacteriota bacterium. Lineage (NCBI taxonomy): Bacteria > Bacillati > Cyanobacteriota > Cyanobacteriota bacterium. Next base: position 11 of record JANWZG010000047.1, read on the forward strand.
AGTTGGCCGCATCTATGAGAAAGGACTGTATCGCGGTGGCACCCAAAACCCTCAAACCTTTATTGCTAGGGCATCAACACAGCTTAGATCCCTAAAACTGAGTGACTCGGAAGTGAAGGTAATCACAGCCGTAGCGGAGAATGAGGGTAACTTAGATGCCATTAACACTTGGGATAACAGCTTTCTCAGCTTTGGCATCTTTCAATGGACCGCTGGGGCTGAAAATAGTCCTGGTGAGTTGGGGGCACTGTTGGAGTTGTTGAAACGACAGGCACCAACTGTGTTTCAGCATTATTTTGGCCAGTTTGGCCTGGATGTGCAACCCCAAGAAGGTTCCGATACCGGTTGGATTACGTTAAATGGGCAACGGTTAATGAGTACAGCCCAAAAATCTATACTCCGCCAGCCAATTTGGGCTTATCGCTTTGCGATCGCAGGCACAGATACTGTTGTGCAGTCAGTGCAGATTCTTCATGCTATTAACCGACTCGATCGCTTTTACTTCAGCCCCCAGCGAGACTTGCAAAATGTTGCCCTCTCACGACTATTCACATCAGAGTTTGGCGTGGCTCTGTTGCTTGACAATCATGTCAACCGTCCTGGCTATGTGGTGTCCTGCGTGGCTGAAGCCCTGAAACAACAAAACATGTCCGCTAGTCAGTTGGCTAATGGCACTGAAGCAGACGAGCAGCGGGTGATCAATAGCTACCTCGTCATTCGCCAAACCTATGGCAAATATCCAATGACAGACGCGCTGGAGCGGGGCAATCGTGCTCGGCAGCGCGTTACTCAGGGCTTGCTCTCTAGTCGGCGAAACTCATTTGTGTCTAACCGCTCGTCCCGTTAGGCGAGGCTGTCAGCCCTTACCGCATGGTGACGAATTCTTCAGCAGAGCTAGGGTGAATGCCTACAGTGGCATCAAAATCTGCCTTAGTAGCTCCCATTTTAACGGCGATCGCTACCCCTTGAATAATCTCTGCTGCATAATCTCCGACCATGTGTGCCCCTAACACCTTATCCGTCTGGGTGTGGACGACGAGCTTCATCATAGTTTTCTCGTCGCGGCCCGCTAGCGTATAGTACATGGGACGAAAACGACTGCGATAGACCTTGATGGCTTCGTTGCCATATTGTTCACGGGCTGCTTCTTCTGACAAGCCCACTGTAGCAGCTTCGGGGGTAGTGAAAATAGCAGTCGGCACATTGTCATAGTTCATTAGTCGTGGCTTATTGCCAAACACAGTGTCTGCAAAGGCCCGTCCCTCGTTGATGGCTACAGGAGTGAGGTTAATGCGATTAGTGCAGTCACCTACAGCATAGATGTTGTCTACTGATGTGCGGCTGTGCTCATCCACTACAATTGCCTCAGCATGAATCTTCACATCCACGTTTTCTAGACCCAAGTTTTGGAGGTTGGGCCTGCGTCCTGTTGCTGCTAGGGTAACAGCATCTACAATCACAGTCTCTTGGGTAGGTTCGTCATCTCCATCAGGTTTTGCTAACTTGCCCTCAACGGTGACCTGTAGCCCTGCCTCCGTTTTCTCGATCGCAATCAGCGTGCTGCTGTGAATAATCCGCACACCATGACGCACCATTGCCTGCTGAATTTCCGAGCGCAAATCGCGGTCAAACCCCCGCAAAATCATCTCACCCCGCAGAATCTGGGTTACCTCAGTACCCAAGCCGTGCAAAATGCAAGCAAACTCGCAGCCAATATAGCCTGCCCCCAAGATTACTGCCCGTTTGGGTTGCTCGGTTAAGTGAAAAATATCGTCTGAGGTGATGGCGTGTTCAATGCCCAGGATGTTTGGCTTTACTGGTCTACCTCCCACAGCAATCAGAATCTTATCCGCCGTAACCTTGCGATCGCCTACCTCCAGTGTGTGGTTATCGACAAACCGTGCATGTGCTCGAAACAGTTCCACCTTGGAATTATCTAACATCCGCTGATAGATGCCATTCAAGCGTGTTACCTCGTTATTGACCGCTGTAATCAGCGTTGACCAGTCTAGTTGGCTCTGTACAGCGCTCCAGCCGTATCCCCTTGCCTCTTCAAAGTAGTTGGGAAAGTGAGACGCATACACCATCAGTTTTTTAGGCACGCATCCCCGGTTTACACAAGTACCACCCAAGCGATCAAACTCTGCTATCCCAACCTTTGCACCATACTCGGCTGCCCGTCGGGCTGTAGCAATACCACCAGAGCCACCACCAATCACAAATAAGTCAAAATCGTAGGTCATAGTTTACTTCCACGTAGGAACACGCATCCAACTTGATCTTAAATAAAATCTGAGTGACTACCTAACTCTTTCTTACTACTCATCCTCGGGTTTCTTGCCTATTAGCGGCAAGATATGGTTTTGGTGTTGGTAGGCACGTTTTGCCTGGGTACAGTGCTGACAACTGGATGGCTATCATGGTGCTAAGTGCAGTGTATTGTCCATGGCGAGGGGCGAAGAGTATGACTAGACAGAACAGCTCACAGGCAAGCTCTTTACTATCTAGCAATCATGCCCGTCTAATTCCAGTGGAGGGTTACCTGGCTCCTGCTGTCCTTTAGTTAGGCTGTTTAGCCACAGGACTCCACGCCCTCATTCACCGACCAGAATTGTGGCAATTTTTCTGTGCGCCGTCGTCGAGCAGGCCAACTAGCTCTTCACAGTGCCTATCGCAGAGAAGCATTTCTGTATGAGCTACACTTTTTGCCACCAGTGATTTTCATGTATCATTTTTATCCTTCTCCAAACTGTTTTCTCAAAGAAAAATTCTGGTTACCATACTCGCTAGTGTTCTCATTGGGCTATTAGCAACTAACAGTGTAGGTTGATTGTACAGTGCAGCAATAATGTCTGATGTGGCTCTAGGTGTAGATCAGGGTGATAGTTGGTTACAAAGGCTTATTAGTTAAACCTTGTGTCAAGGGTTTATGCTCTCAAGCTTATGAACTCAAGACTCGTAGCCACTGCTTGAATTAGCCTTCATTATTCGACTAGAGGTATAAGCCGAGGAATATTATTCATAGCTGACTGTAGATGGTTTAGGCATGGCAATAGGGGCTTGTCTCTACAATATTGCAAAGCTAGTTACAGCAGATTAGCAGAGTTATCGCATTTAGGACTGATGTTTGGAGTCAGCAGCCTATATTCCAGATTTACGCTGAAGCGCGTGCAGAAGCTTGCTGTACATCAGTGACATACACGCAAAACATATACCAGTAATGAATAAAACATGTATGCAATACAACCCTTACTGGTTGGTCATAGGGATAACTCTGATTGTCAGAATCGCTTGGGCGTTGGCAGTGCCTGTCGTCCCTGTGGGGGATAGCATTGCCTATGATACCTTTGCTCAAAATTTAGCTAATGGTATTGGTTACCGCTGGGATGCAGATTCGCCCACGGCCTACTGGCCTGTGGGTACCTCCGCAGTCTATGCTCTGTTGTATGCTCTCTTTGGTCACAACTACACCCCGATCGTGTTGTTCCATATTCTTGTGGCGGTGGTAACCAGTTGGGGTGCCATGCGCCTTGCCCATCAGTGGTTTGGGCAGCAAGTTGCCTTAACAACAGGGTGGCTATTGGCGCTGTGGCCTAGCCAAATCCAGTTCACTACTGTGTTGGCTAGTGAACTGATTTTTAATGCCTTGATCATCCTAGTATTGAACCTGTGGTTTGAGACGCGGCTAAAGCTGTGGGTACAAGTGGGGGGAGTGGGGATCTTACTGGCAGCCGCTAGCTACGTGCGGCCAACAGCGTTATTGATTCCTGTCTTGTTGGTCGGGTTTCGTTGGTTGAACACCAAGGAAATTTGGCAAACCTTGGTAATGGGAGTAGCAACTAGTCTGTTAATGTTGGGGTTGATTTTGCCCTGGTCCTATCGCAATGCTCAAGTCTTTGGCGAGTTTGTGCTGATTTCTACCAATGGGGGTGCCAACCTATGGATGGGCAATAACCCTAAGTCCACTGGGGAATATATGCCATTACCTCCTGAGGTGGCTTCTATGGATGAGGCTAAGCGAAACCGTTATTTAAAAGATTTAGCCAAGGAACATATTCGACAAAGACCATTACTGTTTCTGCGGCGTACAGTGCAGCGAACGATTATTACCCACAGTCGTGAAAGTATTGGAGTGGTCTGGAATGCGGATGGTCTAACTCAACGCTATGGTACATGGGTGATGATGCCCCTCAAAGTACTGAATCAAGTGTATTGGCTGTTGATGCTGGGGTTGGGTCTAGCTGGCGGGGTGATGCTAATTCAACAGTTTGGTTGGTTTACGGGCATAACTCATCCTTTGATAGTTCTGTGGGGCTATTTTGCGGCCATTCACGCTGTAATTGTGGCTCAAGATCGCTATCACTTCCCTAGTATTCCTATGATTGCAACCTTGGCGGCGTTTGCCATTGTATCGCTCTTAGGCTATCGGCAAATGCTGAAGCAGACAACTCCCCAACCTTCTCAACCTCATGAGGTTAATTAATTTATGGCTAGCATTTTACAGTTTCCTTACCTTAAAGCACTTCGGCCTCATCAATGGACAAAAAATCTCATTGTTTTTGCGGCTCTGTTGTTTAGTTTTCAGCTAACGCCGACGGCTATTCTGGGGAGTGTGTTAGCATTTGTTCTATTTTGTTGTGTCTCTAGCAGCTTTTATCTGATTAATGACATTGTGGATGTGGAGGCCGATCGCCAGCATCCTGTGAAGTGCAAACGCCCGATCGCATCTGGTCAGGTTAGTATCCCGGTTGCTACGGGTATGGCCATTGTCTTGCTAGGAGGTGCGCTAATCATCGGCTGGCTGCAAAACCCTATGCTAGGGGCAGTGTTGTTGGCCTATGCCTTGCTGCAAGTGGCTTACAATGTGCGATTAAAGCGTACAGTATTGCTGGATGTGATTGCGATCGCGACAGGATTCGTGCTAAGAGCCAGTGCTGGTGGTGCAGCAACCGGCATTACCCTGTCATCCTGGTTCTTGCTCTGTACGGCTATGCTGTCCCTCTTTTTGGGGGTAGAAAAGCGTAAGGCAGAACTGCAAGCCTTCCAGTTACGGGGCGGCAAGGGTCGAGCCGTGCTCTATCGGTATTCCATGGCTTTGCTAGGACGGATGGAAAATACGGTTATTTCGGGAACGGTGCTCACCTATGCCCTGTGGAGTTCGGGGCCGAATGTAGGGGGGGCATCGACCCCTTGGATGTTATTGACCTTGCCGTTGGTCATCTATGGCGTTTTCCGTTACCAGTTCTTGAGTGACCCAGAGGAAGTAGAACGCCGCAGCAAGAATCGAGCCGAGGGAGCACAAACGGAGCGTCCAGAGGATATTTTGCTCCATGATTTTCCGATTTTGGCTACTGTGGTCAGTTGGATTCTTATGACCTTTGGGATTTTGTGGCTTAAGTCTCGTGGGGTGATTGCCTAGTGGACAAGACATCATGACTCTACGCTTTCCCTTACCTACCCAGGTAGTTACCCTAGCTAGTCTAGACTTGGCGTTGCTCAAGCAAGCGGGCATCCGGGGCATCATCTTAGACTTGGATAATACCATCGTTTCTGAGGACGATCGCTACCTGTCGCCCCATGCCGAAACCTGGATTAGGGATGCCATGGCCACAGGAATTCGGTTTTTTCTCCTATCCAATGGCAAGCGCAAACATCGGGTGCAGTTCTGGTCAGAAAGGTTGGGCATAGCTGCCCTCAGCCCTGCCAAAAAGCCTCTGCCTGCTGGGTTTCGCAAAGCAATTCTCCATCTAGGGCTGGATAAATCTGCCATTGCTGTCATCGGCGATAGCCGCCATACCGATATGCTAGGTGCATGGCTAGTTGGTTGTGTAGGCATTCGAGTTGCCTCCTTGCCCCATCCTCCGCGTTGGTGGGAACGTCTACTAGGTCGTTGGGTGCAAACTCCCTACCCGCCAGATGCAGAACTTTGGCCATTCACGGATCACCCTTACACTGGAAAGGATAAATAACATGCTAGGACTTGCCTTGCTTATGGCCTTAACCATTGCCCTAAATACGATCGCCCAAGTTTTACTAAAAGCAGGTAGCAACCAGCATCCCATCAACCTTTACCTGATGGGAGGAATCCTCGCCTATGGCCTCAGCACCGTTGTTTATGTGCTAGTGTTAGGCAAATTTAACCTGTCTGTCGCCTATCCAGTGATTATTGGCCTAACTGTAGTCTCTACCACCCTGATGGGGTCACTAATCTTCAAAGAACAAGTATCACCCGTGCAATGGATGGGCATTGGCCTCATGATCAGTGGCATTTCTGCTGTCAGTTTGGGCAATGTTAAACCTTAGACCTGTCGGCAGAGGCTCTGGCCAAAGATAACAGAGTCATCTCGTCAATCAGTTAACGAGCAAAGCTATCGAATGCGCACAAAACCTGCCCGGCTGATCAGGTCTTGTCCCTGATTGGTGAGCAGCAAATTTGCATAGGCTTCGCCTGCCTGTTGGTCAACTTGACCGTTCTGCTTGACAATCACCGACAACCGACGGGTAATAGGATAACTACCCTGTTGAAATGCCTGTTGGTTAAGTTGGTTACGCTGGTTGGGGCAAGCATTAGGAGGCACCAAGGGTTCTAGGTAGGGGGGCACAAATTCTCCTGGTTTTCGTCCGATTGGTAACGGCTTCACGGTACATTGGGGCACTAACTCAGGAGCAGTAGCGTAATAGATGCCACCAGGGTTCTTGGCTACCAGCCGGAGTGCTTGGGTCGTTGTCGGAATCAACTGGACGACTGGGCTAAAGTTCTGCCCATCCAGCACACTATCAATAAAAAACTCTACTGTCCCGCCCTCTTCTGGACGGCGAGAATACGGCACGATGGGAAGATCTGGCCCGCCTACTTGATTCCAGTTAGTAATCTTGCCAAGATAAATGTCGCGGAGTTGGGACACAGTAAGCCCTGGCACGTTTAGGTTATAGTTCACGCCAACCGCCAAGCCATCGATCGCCACTGGAATTTCCTTCAAGCTAAAGCCGCGTTGGGTGGCTGTCTGATATTCCCTATCATTAAGAGGACGCGACGATTGCGAGAATGCAAGCTGGTTATCTAGTAACATCTTAATGCCACTGCCGGAACCGGGAGCACCAGTAGGTGGGTCGGTATAGCGAAGCTGAAACTTAGGCACAGTGGCCAGAATAACGCTGTCTACATCTCGTCGAATAGGTGCCCATGTGGTGCTACCCCCGTAGTTAAACAGGCCCGATGGCACATTCGGTACCTCTGCGAAGCTGGCAAAGGATCCAGACGTTACAGGACTCGAAGCTACAGGAGATGAATTAGGAGAAGCTGGAGTAGGGGCTTTAACATTAGGTGAGCTAGAAGAACCTGCTGGCGATCCAGAGGGCGAAGGACCAAGGCTGATACCTGGTAACTTAATGCCTGACCGGCCTAGAAACATCGCCCCCCCTCCGACGATGCCAGCAGTAATCAACAGAGCAGCCACCGCGATTGCCGTATCGTGCTTTTGGGTCATAGCCGCAATACCCTCAGATACCTATCCCATCCATCATAGGACAGATTCCCTAGGTTGACCCAATCCTTAACACCTTTGTGCAACACAGTACCTAAAGCCGGATGGTACTGGAGAAAAACTGGCGAAAGTCTTCGTCCCTTTGGCTCAACCATGCAGGCACACCATGATGTTGTAACTTCTCTACCAACCGAGCACAGGCTGGACGCTCAGTCGCAAAGTGACCAGCATCGATCAGCACGAGACCCCGATCGCGACTCTCTTGAAACTGGTGAAACCGACAATCGGATGTTAAGTAAGCCTGCGCTCCCAATTGAACTGCTGTCTCAATAAAGCTAGCTCCGGATCCTCCCAACACAGCTAGGCGGTGAATCGACTGTTGCAAATCAGCCTCTGGAGAATAGGTCAAATCTACTGGTTGCAGAGAGTCTTGAATGTGGGTTAATAGGGTTGCCAAGGTAGGAGCAGGATCCAAGGTGCCCACTCGTCCCAAGCCACAGTTAGCTGCCTTACCCGGAACCATAGGTACGGCATCCTGTAGACCCATCACTTGACCCAACACGTCGGAAACACCATCAATCGCTTGATCTAGGTTTGTGTGGGCAGTGTAAATTCCAACTTGATGGGTGAACGCTAAGCGTACCAGATCAGCGATCGGTCGTCCTGTTTGCAACGATTTCAGCGGCTGAAAAATCAATGGATGGTGAGCCAAAATCAGGTTAATGGCGATACCCTGATCTCGTAGAGATAAGGCTTCTTGCATCACGGGCAGCGTTGGTGTCAGGCAAACTAGTACGGCAGCCTTCTGGGACAGAACACCTGGATCCACTTGCCAACCACAGTTGTCCCAGCTTTCTTGCCAGCGGGGATCAGCCCAGTTCTCTAGCCATGCGATCACCTCTGCTACCGTTATCATCAACACTGCACCTCAGCCACAGCATCTAGTGTAGCAAGGGATGAGTTGCAAAAAGTATAACCCTTGGGTGCCCTGGAAAATGGCGACTATAGCCGCTGGAACTCAAGCTAGGGTTTTGATGGCATGGGCTGGTCTAGGGAAGGGCTTGGTGCTCCATCCAGCGGGTTGCTGCCAGTGGTGGCATCAGGTGTATCTGTGCCAACCGCTTGACTGGGTGCTTGGGATGGGGTGTTGGCTTTGGTAATAGCTTTGACTGCTTCCTGTTTGATTTGGTCTTTATATTGAGGTGCAGCTAAATTCTCAGCCATGGTGAAGAGTGGCTTGGCTTCCTCTAGCTTACCTTGTTGACTAAGAACGATCGCCTTACCAAATATGGGTCGAAAATCATCTGGTGCAACTTTAATAGCTTCGTCATAAACTGCGATTGCTTCGTCATATCGACTCTGCCGCTCATAAACCTGACCCAAAATCAATTGCACAGAAATCACATCAATAGCATCTGGCTGAACTTTATTAGCTTGGGGTGCTAGCTTCAATGTGTCCTTCAGTAAGCCGATCGCAGCTTCAGGACGTTTTTGGTCAAGCAATAGCCCTACCAGCCCCTGTAATGCCAACAATTCACCAGGCTTAGTGTTCAAAATAGTGCGATAAGCTTGGGCTGCCCCTTCTCGATCGCCGACATACTGCTTATACTGAGCCAGCAACACACCATACCGAATTTCCTTAGGATTAAACTTGGCTAACCGTTCCAAGGATGGAATCGCGGCTGCTACATCGTCGCTAGATAACTTGTTGCTCTGAAGCTTGATCTTAATCAGGTCTAGCCTAGAGTCTACTAGGCCCTTAAGAGCCGTTTGATTATCGGGTTCCCGCTGCAACACTAATTCATATCCCTTAATCTGAGACTCTAGCTCTGCCTGCTGAGATGTAGGTAGGGGTTTTGCATCTGCGCTACTGTTAGAGGCAGACACCTCTAGGTTGAAGCCAGCATTAATCCAAGGAATAACTGCTACTCCGACTAGCGACGCAACAGCAAGAACTAGGAAGATTCTTACAAACCAACGATTAGGCTGCTCAGACACAATGTTGCCTCACCTTTACAAAACCACTCGACAAGACTAGCATTCGCCAAAGCAAGCTGCCCCTACTCCAACTCAAGACAAGCTTGCCTTTAAGCCTTTAAGCTATTTGCTGGAAATAAATCAGACAATTGCCTGATGTTAAGTCAGATCTTTACCCTGATTCTTAGCAGGAATTCTCTAAAAATTTAGCGCAAGAATCCAAAGCGATCGCAGAAATCTAGGGAAACTTTGCGGATTGAACGAGAACAGACTAGCATTCAGTAATAGAGATCAAGGTGAATGTGATAGATCATTACGCAAACGTGGCAAACTCAAGGTAATGTTATTGTCTCTAACATCCAGAGACACTAGTAACTGTTGCCAAATGCTTGCCCTAGACTGTGTAGTCTGTCTCACTATCTGCAACTCTCTGTCTGCTAACGTCTGAGCCATCGCCATGAGTTCTACCCCTAGTCGGTCTGTTAAGCAATCTAAGTCTTTGCCATCTCAAGACACCAACCAACCGCCAACTCCTCCAGAATCAACATCATCGTCTAGTGCTGAATCGTCATCAGAGGAAGAGCTAAAGCTTGTTCGCCCCGTTAGGCCAGCAACGCCCCCCAAGCCTGTGGTTTCGGCCTCTTCCCCACCAGCCGTAGTTGCTGTTGTAGCCAAGGGGTCTCAGAGAACAACTATCACACCAACAGAAACAGACGGATCCAAAAAACCTGATAGTAGTTCCGCTACGCCTGCTCCCTCAACAGTTATTGACAACCAGACTGCTAATAATGTAGCAACTGACGCAGCGATTGTTCGGCAGCAGCCAATTCCTCCACCGAGTGAGCGTATGCAATATCGAGCGATCGGCTTAATTCGAGGTAAGTATGTTGCTTCTAGTGAGCAGTTAACTCGTGGCAGTCTCATCACGTCAGATGGAACAACGATTGATGCTGTGCTGTTAGGGCGGGTGATTAGCCTTATTCGCAAACATATTGACCTAGAAGCTGAGCATCTATGGGTTGTGTATCCTCGCACTCGTGAAAAGGAGGATGACCTGCACGCACAGATTGTGGGAGTTTGGGAACCTGAGACCCTACATAGGCTGCCAAGTATGGAGGGGCAGTCTGCTGAGAAAGATGAGGCGGCAGCGGATGATGAGAACAATGAGGGTAATCTTACCAGCAGTAGTGCCAACGGCTCATTAACAGACATTGCTCAGTATGTGCCTGCGTCAGAACTTCCCGATGGATATTTTTCAATTCGAGGGGAGGTAATTTACCACTCGGAAGAACATCAGCGGGTCATCGTTAAAATTCGCCAAACTCCTCGCAAGGCTAGTAAGGCAGAAAAATCTTTTAAGTTGCTGCTGCGAGGAACGATCGCAAGCGAGAAAGTGCTAGGGCGCTTTTGGGATCTGCAAGTGCAGCGTGAAGCTGATCACCTTGTGTTGCAAAGTGCTAACCCTGTAGGTATTGTTCTGCCCAAGAAGTCGGCATCGGGTGCTCGATCACAGAAACATCGAGGCAAAAAACCATGGAAATCTGGAGGTGCAGGACGGCCAAACCGAGCTGATGGAAGTGGACAAAAACACACTCCTTCTGCGCGGCGAGAGCCTACATCCAAGCCTATGAAGCGTCGTGACAAAGACTCTGGATAGTGGTAAGGCAGTGATGATTTCGGTGGGGTCGAGGGGGGCTTGGCCTCTGTTGTGGGAATGTCCCTCACACTCCCTTCCCAGAGAATCATTACCTCTTAAGGACTACCAGACTCTGCATTCCAGCAGTTCTACCATTCAGCAGCGAAAACTTGGCCGTAAAATCCATGATGCCGCCATGATAATGGAGAAAGATGTTCGTGATAGGTGGCTATGGCACGGGATTTGCGCAGCTTTATCAAGTTATTAGAACAGCGGGGACAGCTACGGCGGGTTAAAGCCTTGGTTGACCCGAACTTAGAAATTGCAGAGATTGCTGATCGCCTGCTGCGATCTGGTGGCCCTGGTCTGCTGTTTGAGAACGTTAAAGGATCAACCTATCCGGTAGCCGTGAATCTGTTGGGCACGGTAGAGCGAGTCTGTTGGGCCATGAACATGGAGCACCCCGATGAGCTAGAAGCACTAGGCAAGAAACTAGCGTTGCTCTATCAACCTCGTCCCCCTAAAAAGCTGTCCCAGGCGATCGAACTCGGTAGTGTGCTATTTGACGTGCTTAAAGCCAAGCCAGGAATTGATCTGCTTCCAGCCTGTCAGCAGGTAGTGCTCAAGGGGGATGCCGTTGACCTGACCCAATTGCCCCTGTTGCGAGTGTATCCCGGTGATGCCGCACCTGTGCTGACTCTAGGACTGATGATCACCAAGGATTGCGAAACTGGGATCCCTAATGTAGGTGTGTATCGGCTGCAACTTCAGTCTAAGACAACCATGACCGTACAGTGGCTCTCTGTACGAGGCGCTACAAGGCACCTGCGCAAGGCCGCAGAACGGGGTAAGCAGTTAGAGGTTGCCGTCGCCGTAGGCGTTGACCCATTGGTAATTTTGGCAGCAGCAACTCCCTTGCCAGTGGATTTGTCGGAGTGGTTGTTTGCCGGATTATACAGTGGTCGGGGCATTCACCTAGCCAAGTGCAAAACCTTGGATTTGGAGGTGCCTGCTGATGCGGAACTGATTTTGGAAGGGACGATTACACCAGGGGAAACGGGTAAAGACGGCCCCGCTGGGGATCATATGGGCTATTACGGTGGAGTCAACGAAAACGCGCCATTGATTCGGTTTCACTGCATTACCCATCGACGCAATCCCATCTATCTCACTACCTTCAGTGGTCGTCCGCCTAAGGAAGATGCCATGATGGCGATCGCCTTAAACCGCATCTATACCCCCATCTTGCGTCAGCAAGTGCCTGAAATTGTAGATTTCTTTCTGCCTATGGAAGCACTCAGCTATAAAGCTGCTGTGATTTCGATCGACAAAGCCTATCCCGGACAGGCACGCCGTGCTGCTCTGGCATTTTGGAGCGCCTTACCCCAGTTTTCTTACACCAAGTTTGTAGTCATTGTGGATAAGACCATCAATGTCCGCGATCCCCGCCAAGTGGTATGGGCGATTACCTCTAAAGTTGACCCAGCACGGGATGTGTTCATCCTGCCAGACAACCCCTTCGATGCTCTTGATTTTGCCACTGAAAAGCCAGGACTGGGAAGCAAAATGGGCATCGATGCAACGACCAAAATCTACCCAGAGAGCGATCGGCCTTGGAGTCCTCCCCTGCAATCAGATCCTGACGTTGCGGCCATGGTCACCCGTCGTTGGGCAGAGTATGGCCTAGCTGATCTAGGTTTGAGAGAAGTGGATCCTAATCTTTTTGGCTATGAGATCAAGACTTAAGTTCGTGTAATGGCTGTCTGCTTTTCACGTCAACCAAGAATTTCGAGGATACTTTGCTACAGTTTTGACTAAGAGGCAATTACCGTCGAATATTTGAGTTTCAAATGCTTGAGCAGTTAAATGCTCAGCTCTAAAGGTCATAGAGCTTGTTGCTAAGAGAACACCTTGACGTGACAGCGCGTTGCTCAAGATCATAACGCTCGATACACTCGATACAAGTGTTAGGTATTGAAATCGTCAGCACGATCGTGGTTATGACAACTTAAACCAATTAGCTGGTACAGCTTTGGAGATACCCACTAAAATTTTGGGTAAGTTAACGACAACTTCAACGATCGTCAAGTCATTTACCAAGGAGACCGGAGGTTTCGTCATGCGTCGTGTTGCCCTTGCTACCCTGTCGCTGCTTGTGCTATCTGCCAGTTCTGCACTGGCCCAGCCTGCTCTCCGCAGTCGCGTTAACCTCCCCACTCCCTTTAGCGATCGTACACCACCCCCTGTCGAGGCTCTGATCCCAGAGAATGCATCAGCCGTGGTGTTGTTAAATACGACCGATGCCGTGTGGAATGACCTCCATCGGTTTGAGCTATTTCCTCGCTACGTCTCCGTGCGGGGCATGATAGCAGACCTGCTGGGATTTGACTTCGACAAAGA
>JANWZG010000048.1:0-10391 GCA_025054735.1 Cyanobacteriota bacterium
GGAAATTGAACACAACGTATATCGTGAGTGTTTGAAATTTTGTGGGCTAGAAAAGGACTTAGAATTACATCATGTTGCTGACCTGCCAGCGTTTACTGGCTTGGGATCATCATCTGCCTTCACCGTCTCACTCCTCCATGCCCTACACAGCTTTAAGGGTGAATTTGTACGTCCACTGCAACTGGCCTATGAGGCTATCTATGTAGAGCGTCATTTGCTCCACGATCGAGTGGGTTGTCAAGACCAAGTAATGGCCGCCATGGGTGGCTTCAACCTTGTTGAGTTTCGCACCGAAGAGGACATCGAGGTAATACGCCTGCCCATTTCTCCCCAACGCTTGCACGAATTTGAGCAGCACCTATTCATTGTGTTTACTGGCATTCGCCGACGAGCTACCGATGTTGTCGCTAAGCAATTGCAACGGGTTCAGGACAATGTGCATACCCTGAAGCAGATGCGCCGCATGGTCGATGCTGGTTGGGATATTTTGACGAGTCACGATCGTCCCCTAACAGCCTTTGGTGAATTGCTTCATCAGGCATGGATAGCTAAACGTAGTCTAGATGACAGCATTTCTAATCCTGAAATTGACAGGCTCTATGCCTTAGGTTTAGAAGCTGGCGCGTTAGGAGGAAAGCTGTTAGGTGCAGGTGCTGGCGGCTTTATTCTATTCTTTGCCCCGCCAGAACGACATCCCAAGCTAGAACAGGCATTTCATGGATTGCAGCGACTTTTAGTGAGCACCCAAGCACCCGGCTCTCAGATAATCTTTTCTTAACAAAACGGTATAGTTGGATATACTGTGAAAGCAATTGTCCTTGAGGTGTAGCTGTTGAAACATGGCAAAAGTGGCACTATTTTGTTCCGCGTGGAAGCAAGCTAGGCTGATATGAGGGCAGTATGTATAGGATAAATGTACTTCATCAATTCCGACATCAACGCTGGAATAAGCGGTATGGCAAACCTCATTTGTATCGTCTTAGTTGAGCAATGGTGAAGTTAAGTGGTGGGAACGAAACTGTAGCGTTATAGTCCAATCATGTTGATTACAGCACTGCAATGCTAAGCGTTGAAGTCAACTGAAGTCAACAATGAATTTTGAGGTAATGGTGTGATTAGTAGTGAATTTTAGGGAACATGTTGATCAAAAACTCTGAAAAATATTTAGATTACGATACCTGCTCTACAGTTATTGCTGAGTTGAAACAGAGCGGTAAAACAGTAATTCTCTGCCATGGTGTCTTTGACTTGCTGCATCCAGGACATATTGCCCACCTACAAGAAGCCAAAGCATTGGGTGACATTCTAGTAGTCTCGATTACCGCAGCCCCCTATGTCAATCGCGGCCCAGGCCGTCCAATCTTCTCTGATGAAATGCGGCTTTATTCTTTGTCATCTCTCGGCTGTGTGGACTATGTGCTGTGTTCACCGGTAGCTACTGCTATTGAAGTTATCGATCGCATCCAACCCCATATCTACTGCAAAGGGCACGAGTATGCCGATGCTAGGAATGATGTCACCCAGAATATCGATCGAGAAACAGAGCGCGTGCGATCCTACGGTGGAGATGTGCGCTATGTAGGCGAAATCGTATTTAGCTCTACTCGCCTAATTAATAACCACCTCGATGTGCTACCACCTCAAGTCAAAAGCTATGCCAGTGCGCTGAGTAAGCAATATTCCTTCGAGCAAATCCGCGACTATATTGATGCCATGCAACAGCTCAAGGTCTTGGTCTTGGGGGATGTGATTATCGACGAGTTTGTTTACTGCGCGGTGCAAGGACTAACCTCTAAGGGACGGGTAATTTCTACCCGCTTTTTGAAGGATGAGCAACATTTAGGAGGTTCCTTGGCGATCGCCCGCCACCTTGCCAGCTTTGTGGATTCCGTCACCGTTGCAGGTATCGTTGGCAACGAGCCGGATGTCCATACTCTGATTCTCAACAATACCAGCGGACGTATTCGTCTTGATCTGCACTACGAGCAGGGGTACCCCACGATTCGCAAGCGCCGCTACATTGAGCGTCAGGGAATGCGAGAGCAATATACTAAGCTGTTTTCCATCAACTACCTAGAAGAAGAGGTCAATCCTGCTCAACGAGAGCGTCTCCTCAATCGCTTAGAGGATACTATTCAGGCCTATGACCTAGTTATTGTTGCTGACTATGGCCATGGCTTAATGGATCCAACCCTGATGGAATTGGTACAAACCCAAGCTAATTTCTTAGCCTTAAACTGTCAGACCAATAGTGCGAATCATGGCTACAACTTGATCACCAAGTACAAGCGGGCAGATTCTTTCTGTGTGGATGAGGCAGAGCTACGCTTAGCCTTTGCTAGTCGCCATGGAGATCATTCCCACTTGCTGCATCGCCTCCATGATCACCTGGGTGCAGATCAGGGTTGGCTGACGTTGGGATCATCGGGTTCCTTGGCTGTGAACCGCAAGGGAGAGGAGGAACTGACACCAGCAATGACGTTAGATGTCAAGGATACAATCGGTGCAGGAGATGCCTTCTTTGCCCTTGCTAGCCTGAGCGCTAAACTGGAGCTACCGCTGGCGATCGGTTCGTTGCTAGGCAATCTAGCCGGGGCGATCGCTGCTAATGTGCTGGGGAATGCTGAACCTGTGGAAAAAGCCCGCCTGTTAAAGTTCCTGACCACGGTCTTGAAATTTTAGCTATGACACCCACTCCTCAGGTGTTTCCCCAGGCCGTGCTGTGCGATCGGGATGGCACCCTAATTCGAGAAGAACATTTTCTAGACGACCCAGACCGTGTGTCTTGGATTCCTGGTGCCCTGAACCTGTTGCAAACCCTGAACCAACAGGGCAGTAAAGTGCTAATTGTCAGCAATCAGTCTGGGGTGGCACGGGGCTATTTTGGCATTGAGACGGTCGAAGCCATTCATGACCGCTTACGTCAGGATGTTCACCGATCAGGGGCAGCTATTGATGGAATCTATTACTGTCCTCACCATCCGGAGGGCACTATTCAGGAATACAGCCTCCAGTGTAATTGTCGTAAACCTAGACCAGGACTATTTCTCCGGGCAATTCAAGACCATAACCTGCAACCAGACCAGTGTTGGGTGGTAGGCGATCGACTGCGCGATTTGGAACCAGGCATAGCCCTAGGGATGAAGGCATTTTTGGTGCTCACAGGTTATGGACACCAAGACCACCAACTCTTAGCTCAAAAGCCCTATGCTCACCAAGTCACCGTCATTCCCTCTATTGCTGATCTCTGTGCCTTACTGCCTCCGCCCTATGCTGAAATCCCTCATTGCCTTGGTTAAACAGTGGCTGTTTCCTACCTTGGGGATCTCGCTCCGGCGCTATGACGGTGTAGAATCCTCCAGTGCCGATATTGGACGACGCTATTGTGATCCTCCCCATGTGCGCCCTCACTTTGCCCTCAAGCCCCTAGCCAACACCAGCTACAGCAATAGCATCACCCTGTTTACCGTTACTACTGACCAAGGCACCTTAGAGCAAGTCGTCTACTATGGCCACCTAGCTTTGGTTACCCTGTGCAAACATTTCACCTTTCACACTGTGCTGGATATTGGCTCTTGCGAACAAAACGCCAGTCGCATCTTTCGCCATTTGGGTAAACACACCACCACCGTAGAAATTCTTCCTGGCTATGAAGCCGACTACCACGCCGACTACCTCTCCGTTACCCTACCCCAGCCCATGGATGCCATTTGGTGTAGCCATGTACTAGAGCACCAACGCAACCCCGGCCTGTTTCTGGATAAAGTCTATGACGACCTCAAGGAAGGTGGTATTCTAGCCCTTACCGTACCCTACCAAGTAGATAGCTCCCTTTGCCTTGGGCACTGTAACCTCTTTAGCCCATTGCTGTTGCTCTATCACTTGATATGCGCTGGATTTGACTGTCGCCAAGCGTCTCTGCGGGTTTACAACGGCCAAATCAGTGTGCTACTGAAAAAGGTGCCCAATACCCTGAAGCGACGAGCTAGCTTTGCCTACATGCCCTCTCCAGCAAACCAATATGTCGATACGATCGACTATGCTCCAGAGCTATTGACCTACTTCCCTGTTGCCATTTCTGGCACTATCCATCGGCAACCTATCCAAGCCATCAACTGGCCAAAGTAACTACTGAGTCTCTAGCTGGTGACAGTTTCGCTAACCTGTCTGGAGGTTACTACGGTGCTTATCTGTTGCTCTCCGCTTGAGTGTCGATGAATTGGAGCAACACTATTGCCAGTCAAATGAGCGGGTCTCGCGTTGTATCAGATAGCAATTCGGTAACTTCACCACAGGCAGCCTCGGCTCGAGTTAGAAACTCTTGATTAGACCATCCTATGACCACAGACATAACGACGGGAATGATCCCAGTAGCAATAATCACCCCGCCAACATGCCCAGGATAAACTTACTCGGCATTGGAAACAACTGGCCATAGTTTCAGAATAGCTGGATAGTAACACGCAACCTAAATTGAATTGCGGTTCATAGCCCTCATGAAAACAGGAGTAGGTATACTTCTAACCAACCTCATCCCTAGCCACCAGCCATGCCAAACACGGTGCTGAGGGAGGTGCTGAAGCCTGGGAGCAGGGGAGAGGTGAGGGTATCAGTCTCTAGCAGGGTAGCGACTAAGTGGAGTTGGGCATCGTGGCGGCAATAAATTTCCAGCGTTTTCACTTGCCAGTTGACAATCCAATATTCCTGCACGCCATAGCGGGAATAGAGTTTGCACTTCAATTCTTTGTCGCGCTGTTCGTTTTGTTCTCCTGGTGAAAGAACTTCGATCACCAGTTCTGGAGCTACGGTCAGGTGTCCAGCGGCATCCACACCAACCGCGAGGCGTTACCTACTAATCCACACCACATCAGGAATCACGGCATCTATATCAGAAAACACGATACCTGGTGTCTCAAATGCGCTACCCAGACCAGTTTCCTCTGACCATACCTCCAAACGCACATGGAGCTTGCTGCTTACGCTCTGGTGGCAGATGTGGGGGGCGCAGGTCACGTGTAGTTCTCCATCAATGATTTCATAGCGTTTCCAGCCACCATCGTCAGGCATCATATCTAGGTCACGAGTGATCCACTGTAGAATGTTAGGAGTCATGGCATGAAGTGACTAGAATTCCGTGAATAAAATGTCTGCTGTCCAGCTACGGGAGCTTCTGTATTCGGCTGCGTGTTGAACCTTATCGCTACTAGACCTTAGTTCATCACGGCTCCCCTATCATACATTGATGCTCAAGTGTTGATGCTCAAGTGACTGGCCAAAACTATGGAAAAGCAAATCTGAAGTGAGGGTTTTGTAGGAGTTTATGAACTGGCCCTACTTCATCATGTGGACATTATCGAAGCTGCAAACATAGAGTTTGAGCTTTCGTCTCTGCAAGTACTGCATGTCCTAGCTTTGCGAGTGCTAGGTGTCCTAGCTAATCAGTTTGTTGCTATAGGGTGTATTACCTGAGGGTGAAATCAGACGTAAGGGTTAAATCATACTGGTCGTTCTGGCTGATCACTACGGCTTGGGGGGCTGTGACGTTGCCAATTACCACTCCAGCAACAGCACCACCCACTACTTCCCCGACATCAATTCGTCCCTTAAGAACTTGGCTAACTACAGCACCCCCTACGGCACCAATAACTGCATCACCTGCGATCGCGCCAGCAGATGTTTCTCGTGGATCCTTAACATCATGGATGGTGCCTGATTTAGCCGCAAAGACGTAGGGTTTACCATTGACAACGATTTGCTGAGCAATAAACTGTCCACCTCCCTGTACGGGCACCACCTCACCCCGAATTTCGCTCCCTGCGGGTACCACAACCTGTCCATTGCGCTTGGTGATAGCACTAACTAAGTTGAGAGACAGTGCCCGACGCTCACCAGTGCTAAGTATTTGTGGATCTTTGCCCTGATAACTAGCTTTCACTACCTGCCCCGCGGTCAACACGGTTTGGTCAATTGACAACTGACACCCCTGGGGGCCGCAACCTGGTGGCGGTGGTGCCTGGTTAGCCTGTCCTGGCTGTCGTCGAAATAGCTGAGCAACGGTCATTTCGCTAGTCCTAGCTTGAGGCTCTGGCACCGATGCCAGAGTAACTGACTGACCCATCAACAGCAATCCAGCCACTAGGCCACTGGCTACAGAGGGCACTAACAAAGACGGAGAGGGATGGTAACGCATAGGGACATTCTAGAGTATGGGGTGTGATGAGTGATTGTAATGACGTAGACTGGCCATTAACCCCTTAGGTTCCATTTAGGTTCCATAGTAGTGGGTTCAGCTAATGTGAGATTGATAGAAGTGGACTCGCACAGGATACTGGGGTGAGTGGAACTGTAAGTGCTAATTCGATATGCGCTAATACCATCGGGTAATATCAGCTTGACGATCAATCTGAGGATTTCTGCGATCGCCCCGCCAACTCCTGCACAAACGCCTGATGGGCTGGGTCAGCTATCCCCGCTTGCAGCACATTCAGCACCTGCATCATCCTGCCCGCCAGCAAAGCATCCACCGCCAACCACAAGCCTGGAAACGCGGTGCTGCGGATAACGCCATCCCCATCGGGTTCTACTAGGACAAACGCCTCTGACTGCAACCGGAACCAACTGAAGCGGTTTTCAAAGGTCTGCCACACCAGATATTCCTGCACCCCATTGCGACGATAGGCATTCTTCTTGGCCCCTAGGTCAATGGCTGCGCTGCTGGTAGCGATTTCTGCCACCAGTTCCGGTGCCCCTTCAAGGTAGCCATCCTCACTAATGCGTGAGGTGCCGCCAGTTTCAATGCGCAACAGGGCATCGGGTTGGGGTTCGTTGTCCATATCCAGTCGGATGGTGACATTGTCTGAACCACTGATACCAGGTGTGGCTGTGCAATATACCCCTAACCAGGTAATTAAGCTGAAATGCGGATTTCCATGAAAGACTCGCACTGGAGATGCCACGTAAACCACTCCTTCAATCAGTTCGGCCTTGAATTTTTCGGGAGTTGCCTGGTAACGGCGCTCAAACTCTGCCCGAGTCAGGCGATCGCCACTCTCTAAAGGGGGAACAAGGCGTGGTTGTGGCGGTTGTTGCAAGACCATAATCAATCCCTAGGATAGTGAACCATGGCGACATTATGCCTGCAATTCTATCGTCAAGAATAAACCCAGAGGCTGCGATGTCTTGAACTGCTGGTCATAGTGAGAGCCGATGTCGGATGAATTTCCATAACGCCAGCCCCAACGATTCAACCCACGTTAGCACAATATCCAGCCATTCCAAGATTTGTTCTAACGGATGTTTCACATAGCCAGTAGACTCGGCTTCTATGTCAATGTAATCAGGTGTAGAACCGTCAACTGCACAGGCGGAGTCCTTTGGCACTGTCTGAGAGTTCATGCTGGGAGTGGATGCTGAGATAGGAGCAATTGTACCCGCATCCGTTGTTATCTCAGTGACTGCCTCAGTTGTCCAAGGGTCTTCAACCAGTGCATGTATCGAAGTACGTGTGATTTGACTGCGACTAGTATCATCGGCAGATACCTGATGGGGTGATGCTGCTAAAACTGGGGTTAGCAATTTGCCCTTCGTAATCGCTGCTTGAGTTGGATTCTCTGGCACTCCAAATACGTCAGCCATGGTTAGCCACGGTTCTGTAGGCATGGCCTCTTGTGGTAAGGCATGATTTGGGTTACACCAAGCATCGGGATCAATCAGGGCTACCCCAGACAGAGAGGATGTTGTTGCAACCGGAGATGGGTAAATTCTGGGTGTGTGGACAAAATCTGCCTCCTGAAACAAGTTAATGGCGATCGCCACGGGACTTTGTTGGATCCATGCCATGATGCGGTGAAACCGCCGAACAAACTGCCATGCTTGAGGTCGGTCAGGAGGAGGAGGAAGTCGCCGTTGGTCTGGAGAGAAGAGAGAAAATTTTTGCTGCAATTGGGCAACCCGTTGCACTGTGCGATCGTAATCAATAACTTCCCAAATCAACCGTTGATATAGACGCTGTTGTTGCTCTGCTGTCAGCACATCCCATATTTGGTTGGCATCATCTACCAAAACTAGTTTGCGGTGATCTAGCAGGGTTGCAATACCTCGGACAGTGGGTAGGGAGTTGAGCACTGAGGCTACCTGCTCAAGAGTTGAAACTGGCTCAGAAGCAGGTTGTACGGCAACACCAGAACTCTTAGACACCGCCAAGTTCGATTGATCAGTCCTCTTAAGTGTGGCGATCGGCTGTGATGAGGTGGCCGGGGATGGTTGCTCTTGTCCAGCCTGTTGGATAATCTGTTGTTGAATAGGCTGTGGCGGCACAATCTGATGGACAAACTGATGGACAAAATCTAGGGTGCGCTGAATAGCTTGATCACTAGGGGGTAGGGCTTGTAAGCTAGGGTCACGCTGTGCTTGAAATCGCAAAACGGTTCGTTGAACTGATTGCCGTAACTGCTTGCTGACTAGCCGCCCACTTTGAAATAGCAAGTAGATGGGATAAAGGGCTACTTGGGTTCCCCAGAGTGCTGCTGTTTTTAAAGAACGTACCGCTATGGCTAAGCGATCAGCCAGTTGCCGCGATCGCGAACGAACGGTGGTGAGTATCCAGCTTTGGTAGCGCCCGGATGAGGACATAGTTCGTTAGATGGTAGGACGATTGGCCATGCAAGCACTTTATCATGCCAGTGCTCTATCACAGGCGTATCCAACAAGTGGGGAAGACAGCTTAGTAGTCTAGAGTGATCCATGCACTAGTAAGAACTTAAACCCTGGCTACGGGCCTTAATAGCACCATGGAGCGCTAAACTATCACGGATAGAGGCGATGACAGGAATTGCCCAACTCCACGCACCAACTGATCTGCTACTACCCCACTGTCACATAATACGTGCACATAGTACGTGCACATAATACGTGTTGGATTTAAGGTAGCAGGTATCTTGTAGTTCACCAGTATATTCACTAGCTAAAAGCCTAATGCTTACAACCCATGCCATGTTTGTAGGCATGGGAAGTGAGGTTGTATCAGATAGGGTTGGTGCTAGAGGTAGTAGCGGTGCCCCTAGGGGATGTTGAAGATTGGGGAATAACAGGTATTGCTCCTGTGCCAAAGGAGCGTTGCGCTTCTTGCCGAAAATTGCCGATAGATGGAGGCAGAATACCTGGAGTAATGCTATAGCTACTCAGTGCTCGCTCCACTTCAGCACCGAAGGCGATCGGCTCAGGTCGAGATGCAGTGCCACCACGAGTCAAAGGAGCGCCTTGGCCCTGAATGCTAAAAGTGAGAATCTGCTGTAAAATTTGCCCTTCTCTACCACGATCGTCTTGGCGGAGGGTAATTAACAGATTATCTGAACTACAAAACTCCTCTGGGCTGCTGACATAGCAAATGACAGGGAAGCCATTCAACGGCCCGTAGGTCAAACGTAGATTAGATAGCCTGCCGCCATTCTGAGCAACAGCTCGGGTCAGGCGCTCACTCACAATTTGACAACGCCGCTCTGGGGTGAACTGAGGGCCAAAGGAAGTATCGCGCCACGTAATCATAGGAGGAGTAGTACGATCGCCGCGCCTTGCCACTGTAGCAAACGAGCCATCTGCCTTTGTGCAGTAGAACGTTGTAGATAGTTGTACCCGGTTAGCTGGTAATTGCTGAGCTAAGCTAGACGCTGTGAACCCAACCAATCCACCAAGGCCACAGCCCAAAACCGCTAAACCCACCAGCCCCCCATACTGAACTCCAGAGCACTGCAACTTGGACAAATGGCTGCGCATAGTACTGACCTCCTAGTCAAGCCAAGGAAAACAATCCACCAGACCTAATACAAGTCAAGCCTTGCACGACCCTGAAATGTCAAGGTAAATTTAGTAAACGTTACTTAGTAACATTACCTAGTTGATTCAACGCTGAGTGCCAGTAGATGGGCTGCTAGGAGTAAAAATAACCATTACCAGCTTGACTTGACAATACCCGGTAGCAAGCCCTGGTGTGCCATTTCTCGAATCACGTGACGAGAGAGGCCAAAATCACGATAGTAGCCCCTAGGGCGGCCAGTTACCCAGCAGCGGTTGCGAAGACGAACCCGAGCACTGTTGCGAGGAAGTTGCTGAAGCTGGCGGTGCAGATCAAGCTTTTCTTGCTGAGAGGTGGCCTTATTGAATTGTTCCTTCAAGGCTTGTCGCTTCTCTGCATATTTAGCCACAAGACGCTCTCGCCGCTTTTCCCGCTCAATCATTCCCTTCTTTGCCATAGCTCTCCTACGAAGTCAATTGTTTTTCAGCACAATCGATAATTGTACTAGATGCAGCAGTGATAGGCAATTGCTGTAGGTCAAGATTACGCTGGAAAATCTCATCAATAGCAACCATATCACCATCGGTGGTCATAAATTTGT
>JANWZG010000048.1:10401-13499 GCA_025054735.1 Cyanobacteriota bacterium
AATTTGTGATCAGGGGTAGCCCGAATTATGGATCCATCTTCTAACTGATATTCCACTAAGGTTTGCTCCCCTCTGTAGTGCCACTGAGCGATCGGCTGCACAACTACATGGCCAAACTCGTCCATACTGTAGACATGACAGGGAATCTCTTCCTCCACCAACAGGCCGATCGGCATTGCCCCATACTCTACCGTTAGCACAGGGGTCTCGTAGCTGAGGCAATATTCAGCAAACTGCACCATCTGCTCCCACAGCTCTTCTGCTACCTTTTGGGGCACGCCATTGGCAACGGATCCCTGGATAAAGGTTTCTTGGTGTTTTTGCATTTCAGCCGGTTTTTTCTTACCCATTGCCCGGCGCAACAGATCTGCTTGACCCAGGGAGTAACCCGCCATATCTTGAGCAATTCTCATAATCTGCTCTTGGTAGACCATGACTCCGTAGGTTTCCTTCAGGATGGGTTCTAGGATCTGGTGGGGATAGTCGATCGCTTCTCGACCGTGTTTACGGCGAATGAACTTGTCGATAAGACCAGCATCCAACGGGCCAGGACGATAAAGCGCTAACACTGAGGAAATATCCTCCAAGTTAGACGGCTTAAGGTCACGCACAATCTGGCGCATTCCCGATGATTCCAATTGAAAGATGCCTTCCAAATCTCCCCTCGCAAGCAACCCATAGACAGGATCATCATCCAGCGCTAGTTTGTCTAAGTCCAAGGTGATGTGGTGGGTTTGCTGCACTAGTTCTAGGGTTTTTTGAATCATGGTCAGGTTCTTTAGCCCTAGAAAGTCCATTTTCAATAGCCCCATAGACTCAATGTCTTCCATGGCATATTGCGTAACTATGCCACCATCACGGGTTCGCTCTAGGGGAATGACTTCATCCAGAGGATCCGCAGAAATCACCACCCCAGCAGCATGAACACCAGTAGACTTGTTAGTGCCCTCAATCCGCATGGCCATGTCAATCCAACGGCGATAGGTCACTGGTGGATTAGTATTGGGGATGACTTGCTCGCTGATGTATTTCTCGCGAAACTCAGGAGAAGGGGTATCTTCAGCAATCATTTCCTTTAACTTGGCAGATTTGCCGCGCAGTGTAGGAATCTGCTTAGCCATCTGATCGGCTTCCTTGAGGGGAATATCCAGCACTCGTGCTACATCTCGCAGCACAGCCTTAGAGTTCATACGGTTATAGGTGATAATCTGGGCGACGCGATCGGCACCATACTTGTTAGTCACATAACGGATAACTTCGTCTCGGCGGTCAATGCAGAAATCAGTGTCAATATCGGGCATTGATTTGCGCTCTGGATTCAGGAAGCGCTCAAACAGCAAGCCATGGTGAACGGGATCGATGTTTGTGATACCTAAGGCATAGGCCACTAATGAACCTGCTGCGGAGCCACGCCCTGGGCCTACGGGAATACCATGATCACGAGCATATTTAATGTAGTCCCACACTACCAAAAAGTAGGTAGCGAAGCCCATCTTTGCCATCATATCTAGCTCGTACTCTAGTCTCCGAGCATATACAGGGTCTATTTGGTCTCGTTGCTGACAGCCCTGACGCTTAAGTAAGCCTTCCCATGTAACTGCTTGCAAGTAGGTTTCAGGGGTATAGCCATCGGGAACAGGATAGTTGGGTAAACGGGGAGCACCTAGAATATCGTAGGGTTCTACCTTGTCAGCAACCTTGAGGGTGTTAGCGATCGCCTGCTCAATGACTGCATCTGGTAGATGATCTCGACATAGCTGCCGCATTTCTTCCACGGTCTTTAGGTATTCTGTGCCGCTGTAACGTAAGCGCTTGTCGTCTGTGATTAACTTGCCTGTCTGGATGCAAAGTAGTGCGTCATGGGCTTCAACGTCGTAGCAGGAAATGAAGTGAGAATCATTGGTGAGGATTAGCTCAATACCCAGTTCTTCTGCAATTCGCACTAACTCGACATTGACTACACGGTCTTCCTGGGAGCCATGATCTTGCAACTCTAGATAATAGTCCTCACCAAAGATCTCTTGATACCAACGAGCGACCTTGCGAGCTGCTTCTGGTTTACCTTGTAGAATAGCTTGCGGCACTTCACCCCCCAGGCAGGCACTGGTAACAATCAGACCTTCTCGATACTGAGCCAGCAAGTCTTTGTTGATACAAGGACGAGAGAAAATCCCCTTGCCCTGAACACCTCGGAGATTAGAGATGCTCGTTAGCTTGACTAGGTTCTTATAACCCTGGGTATTTTTGGCCAACACGACCTGGTGATATCGAGGGCGGCGCTCTTGTTTTTCAATGTCGCCATTGATGACATACATTTCGTTGCCAATGATTGGTTTCACGCCCTTGGCATTGCAAGTTTTCAGCAGTTCGATCGCCCCGTACATAACGCCATGATCAGTCAGGGCAACGGCTGGCATTCCAAGCTCTACCACCCGATCGACTAGGGCTGGAATCTGGCTAGCTCCATCCAACAGGCTGTAATCACTGTGGATATGTAAACCGACAAAGGACATGAGAGTAGGTAGGTGTTGATTGTTAATGGTCACGTCATTGGCGTTATTCCACGTCAGTGTTAAGCCATGACAAATACGGGTCTAATCAGCAATACCTGAGCATTATGCACCACATCTGGATTTTTAGACGATGTTTTCCGCCATGGATAGAGGAAATGGTTGTAGGAGTAGGGAATCAGTGCTCATAAGGTTTACGATCGGCGATGAACTAGCAATGGCCCAGCTTGATCTGTAGGCAACACTAGCACCTCGCTAATGGTGACATGGGGAGGGCGAGTCACGCAAAATAGCACTACCTCAGCTACATCGTCAGCAGTCAGAGCTTTCATCCCTCGATATACAGCGGCTGCCCGATCGCGATCGCCATGAAATCGCACTTGGCTAAACTCCGTTTCGACCATACCAGGATCTACGGCACTAACTCGAACAGGGGTGCCTAGAACGTCTTGGTTGATCCCCTCAGACAGAGCACGAACCGCTGCCTTAGTAGCGCAATATACATGTCCTTTGGGGTAGGTTTGGTGTCCAGCAATGGAGCCAATGTTGACAATATCACCCCGACCTCGCTGGATCATGCCTGGTAGC
>JANWZG010000049.1 GCA_025054735.1 Cyanobacteriota bacterium
CTAAAGTTACTGAAAGTTGTGAATGGAGATTGAGCAATCATGGCTAGTCAATACCCGATTCCAGTGGTGGTTGTGGGCGCAGCCGGTAAAATGGGGCGGGAAGTTGTTAAGGCAGTTTCTCAAACAAAGGATATGACCTTGGCAGGGGCGGTCGATCGTAATCCAGCCGTTCAAGGTCAAGATGCGGGTGAATTAGCAGGCTGCGGCACGTTGGAAATCCCAATCACCAATGAACTAGAGCCAATGCTAGCAATGACTTTTCAGGAGCGGCAACCGGGCGTTATGGTGGATTTTACCCATCCAGACAGTGTGTATGACAATGTGCGATCGGCCATTGCCTATGGTATTCGTCCGGTGGTTGGTACTACAGGCTTGAGTCCAGAGCAAATTCGTGACCTAGCTGAATTTGCTGACAAAGCAAGTACTGGATGTGTTGTAATCCCCAACTTTTCCATTGGGATGGTGTTACTGCAACAGGCAGCAATTCAAGCATCTCGCTACTTTGATCATGTAGAGATTATTGAACTACACCACAACCAAAAAGCTGATGCTCCCAGTGGCACAGCCCTGCAAACGGCGCAGCTATTGGCTGAGCTGGGCAAAACCTACAACCCGCCTTTGGTCAAGGAAACGGAGAAGCTAGTGGGTGCAAGAGGAGCGCAAGCTGAGGAAAATATTCGTATCCACAGTGTGCGACTACCGGGGTTAATTGCCCACCAGGAAGTCATTTTTGGGGCGGCTGGGCAGATCTATACGCTACGTCACGACACGAGCGATCGTGCTTGTTATATGCCTGGCGTACTATTAGCAATCCGTAAGGTTCTAGAGCTAAAAACGTTAGTCTATGGACTGGAAAAGTTACTATAGTGCCGATTCTTGTTTTGAAAGGCTTCATCAAGTTTGAGCAAAACCAAGGGCTTTGTCTAGGGGTTTAATCTCTAATCGCGGTGTAGGAAGGAACGGCTAATGAAGTTGGTTTCAGCAGCGAGATCATCTTCAGCACTGATTAAGTGTAGTAGGGTTTCGCGACTGCTAGCTGCTTGAGTATAGTCGGGTTTCAGACTCAGTGCTTTATCATAAGCTGCAATTGCCTGCTGATAGTTACCTAACTCTTGAGCAGCTCGTCCTTGCCAATACCAAAAATCTGGTCGATCGGGTTGCAGGTGTATTGCCTTGTTAAAGCAAGCAACTGCCTGCTTGTAGCGTTTTAGCCGAGCAGTTAGTCCACCTAGCCGATACCATAGTTCTGCATTATAGGGGTTGAGTTGGATAGCTTTAGCGTAGGCTTGAACAGCTTCCTCATAGCTGCCTAGATGAAACAAAACGCTAGCTCGCCGTGACCAAGCTTCAGGATGGCCAGGTTGGGTCTGAATTTGGCGATCATAAATGGCTAGTGCTTCGCTATAGCGCTTGGCTTGTTCTAGAGCTAACCCCCGCATTAGCCACGAGTCTTGCATCTGCTCAGAAAAGCCCGTCACAGGCACAGGGGCCATAGCTGCACTGTCGATTGGCCGACGTACTAGGGCAATATTCAACGAATCTGACGACTCAGCAGCATAGGATGAGGTGTCACCCCGGAGTCTTCGTAGAGAGCGTTTGCGGGCTTCGACAGCGGGTTGAAAGTTGGCGTTGATTTGAAATGCACGATCGTAAGCATCCAGGGCATCGTCGTACCGACCAATCAACTCAAAAATTCTGCCTTGGTCATACCAAGCCCAGTAATGATCAGGACGAATGTGGACAACTTGGTCGTAGGAGGCGATTGCTGCTTCGTATTGTCCCAACTTTTCCAACACGGTGCCACGCTTAAACCAAGCTAAATGATCATCAGCTTGAATCGCGACGACGTGATCATACGAGGTGATTGCCTCTTCTAAGCGCTGCAAGTTTTCTAATGCCATACCCCGCATGAACCAGGCCAAAGGGTCATTAGGGTTATCTTGCAGGGTTTTGTCACAGGACGCGATCACTTCATCGTAGTGCTGCAAGTGATACAAAGTGTCGTCTCGCTTGAGCAAACTGAGCACTCGTTTGCGATCGTTAACGGCTAGCTCAAACTCTGGTTTTAGGTAAACTGCTCGATTGTAAGAGTTAACCGCATCGTCGTAGCGCTCCAAGGCTTCTAGCACTTTGCCCCGATCGCGCCATGCCCAATAATTTTCTGGACAATACTCCACAGCACAATCATAGGATGCTAATGCCTCCTCATAAAGACCTAATATCTCCAGCATTTTTCCGTGTTTTAACCAGGCAAAATAGTCATCTGGTTGTAGTTGCAACACCTGCCCATAGGACTCTGCTGCATCGTCGTAGCGCTCGCTATTTTCCAAGGCAATCCCTAGTTTGAACCATGCAAATACCTCATCTGGCTTGGCTTGCACAACTTT
This sequence comes from Cyanobacteriota bacterium, assembly GCA_025054735.1. NCBI lineage: Bacteria > Bacillati > Cyanobacteriota > Cyanobacteriota bacterium. Next base: position 2,388 of record JANWZG010000049.1, read on the forward strand.
CATGTAGGCTGAGGCTGCCTCATGGTAGCGATAAAACTGCAATAACTCATCAGCCCGCTCAAACCACCCTAAATAGCCATCATTAGGGGTAGCCACTGGAAACTGCATGGGTAACCTAGGCCCTGGAGCTGTTAAGACTGTGTGTAAATCCTGTAAATCTTGTAGTACTTCAGCCGCTGATTGATAGCGCTCTCGAAAATCACAGCGCACCATCTTGTCCAAAATGTTGGCTAGGTCACTGGAGATATCCTTGGCACGATCGCGCCAGATCAGCTCAGAAGTTCGTGGATCAACTGGTAGCCGCTTCACAGATACCTTAGTCAAGGCTTGAATACAAATGATCCCCAAGGCATAGATGTCACTACTGTAGCGAGGGTTGCCTGCCATTTGCTCGTTGGGGGTATAGCCAGCAGATCCAACGGCGATCGTGAAGGTCATTTGACTCAAGTTATCTAGAGACTGGGCACTGATTTGTTTCACTGCCCCAAAGTCAATCAACACAATCTTGCCATCGGCATGGCGACGAATTAAGTTAGACGGCTTGATGTCTCGATGAACGACCTGTTGCTGGTGTACAAAATCGAGAGTTGACAGCACATCTTCCATGAAGGCAATTAACCGATCCTCAGTCGAATAGTCTTGAGCAATCAGTTCCCGTGTTAAGACATCTCCCTCAATAAATTCCTGAACGAGGTAGAATTCCTCGTTTTCCTCGAAGTGAGCAAACAACCGGGGAATTTGGTCGTGGGTACCCAGGGTATATAGCACTGTTGCCTCTGTGTCAAATAGCCGTCGAGCTGCCTGCAATGACACTGGATCGGTCAGCTTTGGCTTGAGTTGCTTCACAACACAACATGGCTTGCCAGGTAGGTGCTGGTCGATCGCTAAATAAGTCTGAGCGAACCCGCCGCCACCTAGATGCTTAGTTATGTAGTAGCGTCCCCCAATGGTTGTTTCCAGCATTCGATATGCCTGGTGTAGGGTTGTAATTATGCGTATTCAACAATTGTGGCACAGCAATCTTTGACGATGTTAAGAATTTGCTGGCTTGTCTACTCAACCCCCTTTTCCATAGCTATAGGGTAGCTGGAAGACGCTGAAATTTTCCATATCTTTAGAGACAAATCTCAGAATTGATACATGTAGAGCTTCTATATGGAAGCGGTTCAGTACAAGCTACAGCCCTAGCAGGTGCTGTTACTCAAAACTCTAGAGCAAGCCAGCCTATGCCCTGATAACGAGGAGTAATACAGTCGGGGTGTAAAATCTCCACCAAAATTTCTAGGGAATCAACTAATCGAGGGCCTGGACGGTTGAAATAGTGGTTACCATCGGTAGCATAGATTCGACCATTACGGACAGCCTTCAACCCTTTCCAGTCAGGGCGCTGCAACAATAGTGATGCTTCTTGGGTGGTGCGTGGGAGGTCAAACCCGCAGGGCATAACCACAATTACATCGGGGTCTGCAGCAATAATCGCCTCAGGCTCCAACCAGGGAGAATGTTCTCCGATCGTCCCAAATAAACATTGCCCACCCGCTAACTCTACTAGCTCTGGCACCCAGTTTCCGGCTGCCATCAATGGCTCTGTCCACTCGATGCAAGCAACTGTAGGGCGCTTAACGATTGCTTGAGTTTGATGAACACAGGCATCAACCCGCGCTTTTAACTGGGCGATCGTCGCTACTGCAACTGGCTCCACATTGTAGTCTGGAGTAGACAACGCTACAGCTACTCGATGGATATCAGCCCAGACATCAGCCAACACCCTAGGTTGTAATGAAATGACGCGAGGTTGACCTGTGACTAAGGTTGCCACAGCTTGCTGTACATCAGCTAGGCTTACAGCGCAAACCTCACACTGAGCTTGGGTAAGGATATGGGTTGGCTGCAATTGTGCCAATAGGTCAGTGTTTACACGATAAACAGCCAATGCCGACTGCAACAGTTGTGTTACCCGATCATGAATTTCGCCACTAGTGCCCACTGGGTTAAATTTCGGTGCAGTGCAGACTGGGCGATTGGCTATGGCTGGTGGGTAGTCACACTCGTGGGAACATCCCACCAAATGCTCCGTCAGGTGCAACCGTGCCACGATTTCTGTAGCGCTAGGAATCAAGGACACAATTCTCAAGGGTGAGCTACTCATCAACCTATTGATAATCTCCAGTTGAATAGTCTTTGATATGCTTCGAGATATTGCCAGCTAGGTAATGTGCCATGTAGTCTAGTAATTAGCCTATTGCATCTACTCGCCACTTGTGCTGATTCAGATGCTCAACCCTTGATGGACAAACCCGATTAAAGATTAAGTCTACTGGATGGGGGTTTACGCTAAGAGAATAGTACTACTAAGTGGACTGATGGTTTGTTCATGGGTTTAGCATAGCAGTTGATTCTAGCAATGATTCCTAGCAATGGTGTAGTTGACTCTGCGCACGTAATAACGTTCACTTCGAAAGCATTGTGGCTACCATAGCGTGATATAGACAGCGTTGAGAGTGTCTTTATGCAACTGTCCTGTACTTAAGTAGATTTCCTGAATATGTGGATCAGCACGATCGCCTACACCCACAACCATTCGTTTGGTTAGGTCACACCAATTCCTACTGAATCCATATGAGCTTCCAATATGCTAGCTGCGTTTATGAAAATGACTACCAGAGTCATCCACCCAGTAGTCAACATGCATCTAAGGGGCTGCCAAGCTACCCACTTCACCAGTTACTAGAGAACGCTAGTGACATTGTGGTGGTTTTTGAAGCTGATGGCACGTTCCGCTATGCCAGCCCGTCAGCTCGGCACATCCTGGGGTATACCCTTGAGGATGTTGTTGGCAAAAGTGCCTTTGAATTTGTCCACCCTGAAGATGTTGGCATTATCGCTGCTACTTACCAGCAAGCATTACAAAATCCTGGGGTGATCCAACCTACGGTGGAATATCGTGTGCGCAAGCGAGACGGTAGCTGGTGTGTGTTGGAAGCAGTTACCACTAGCCTGCTTGAAGATCCTGCAGTTAATGGCATTGTGGTTAACTGCCATGATATTACTCAGCGCAAGCACGTAACAGACACCTTGGCTACTCGTGAACGCTATCTATCGGCTTTGGTCGAGATAGAGCAAGTGTTGCTAGCGTTTGATGTTGACGAACGGCTCTATGATGACATTCTGGAAGTGTTAGGACAAGCTCTGGATGCTAGCCGCGCCTATGTGTTTGCTGTGCATTCTGATCACGACGGAGGATGGCTAGCTAGTCAACAGGCTGAGTGGTGCGCCCCTGGCATTGAACCTCAAATTCATAACCCTGACTTGCAGAATTTACCTATGCATCGCTACGCACCTCGATGGATTGATATTCTTGGCCGAGGTGATGCGATCGGCGGCAATGTCAGGGACTTTCCGGAGACAGAGCGCCAAATTTTAGAGATGCAAGGGATTCAGTCCATTCTAGTATTACCGCTGCTAGTTCATGGTAAATTGTCGGGCTTCATTGGGGTAGACCAGTGCACAAGAATTCAGGTTTGGGACTTGCCAGAGATTGACCTGTTGAGTGCGGCTGCGGCTGCTATTGCCCTTGCTCAAGAGCGTAAACTTGCCTTTCAGCAGATCCAACAACGAGTACAGCGAGAACACCTGCTGAATCGCATTAGCCGTGTGTTGAGTTCTAGCTTTGACACAGACTCAATTTTGCAAGAGGTTGTGTTGTTAGTAGGGCAGGGGCTGGAAGTCGATCGTGTCTTTATCTACGCAATTCAAAATGAGCAGGTTTCTGTGCTGCACGAGTGGCGGGCTAGTGATGACATACCCGCAATGTCCAACTTCAAAGCCGATGTAGCTGGTTGGTCAAATTTAACGGATCCGGATGCACCGTTTTATCATCGACAGCCATTTCACGCACCCGACTATGGGGCCTTGCCCTCAACACCTGTGCGTCAATATTTAATAGAGCATCTAGGGGTTAAGTCTGCTCTCTGTGTTCCGGTGTTTATTCAGGATCAGTTGTTTGGGGGGGTAGCCTTACACACGACTGTCAAAAACCGCACCTTTACTACAGATGAGATTAATCTGCTGACTAGTATTGCAGACCAAGTAGCGATCGCCCTGTACAACGCTCGCAGCTATGAGCAATTGGAACGTTTGGTGCAGGAGCGAACACAACAACTTCAAGAGGAGAAATATCTGTCTGAAGTAGCTAACCGCGCCAAGAGTGAATTTTTGGCCAGCATGAGTCACGAACTCCGCACGCCGCTGAATGCCATCCTTGGTTTGTCTCAGGTATTGCTGCAAGAAATCTTTGGTAGCCTCAACAGCAAACAGAAGGAGTATCTCGGGTGTATTCGCAGTAGCGGCGACCATCTGTTAGCCCTTATTAATGACATCCTTGACTTGTCTAAGATAGAAGCAGGTAAGGTCGAAATTGTGCCAGAGGTAGTATCGGTTTCAGACATTTGTGATTCTTGCCTGACAATCGTGCGTGAACAAGCCTATGAGCGTGGCCTGCAACTGCACAGTCAGCTTGACCCCGCTGCTGAAGTGTGTGTTGCTGATCAGCGTCGCTTGCGCCAGATGTTGCTGAACTTATTGTCTAATGCTATTAAATTTACTCCTGAGGGTTGTGTCACCCTAGTAACCGAAAAACATCCGGCTGGCATTTCCTTCACTGTTGCTGATACTGGCATTGGCATCCCAGAAGAGCAGCTTAATCGGCTATTTCAACCCTTTACCCAACTAGACAGTGGCTTAAATCGACGAGCAGAGGGTACAGGCTTAGGACTATATCTAACCCGCAGCCTTGCCCAATTGCACGGCGGTGACGTTACTGCTCGATCAGTTGTGGGGCAGGGTAGCCGATTTACAATCTATCTGCCCGATCGGCCTTTACCTACAGATGAGCCAGCATTCCAGGCTGCCAATAGTGAGCCTGCAATCAGGGCTGAGTCACTAACTGATAAAGAACCATCCATGGCCTATCGAATTCTTTTGGTGGAGGACGATGCTGAAAGTGCCATGCTAATGCGTGATTATCTCACTAGCCAGGGATATCAGGTCGAACATACCTGGAATAGTAACAACTGGTTGCAGCGGGTACAGCAGTTCCGACCCCAATTGGTGTTAATGGATGTGCAGCTATCGGAGGCATTGACAGGCATTGATTTGTTAGAAATGATGCGCCGAGAAGCAGAGTTAACGCACATCCCCGTGGTTATGGTGACTGCTCAAGCAATGCGAGGCGATCGAGAGCGCTTTCTAGCCGCTGGAGCCACGGATTATCTCAGCAAACCCATCGATATCCATCAGCTTGACGCTATTCTGCAACGCTATCTGCCTCAAGGGTGACCTGAATCCTAACTTGTGGGTTTAGCCCCACCAAAACGAATCTCAGAATAGAAGGATGTGGTCATTAGTCCATTCCCTTGGCTCACAAGGCTAGTACGAAGCCGTAGGTTAGGGCTGGCAAACCATAGTCGTTCTTCAGTAAATGTTGTCTTGGTCTCACGGGTAAACGTCAGCACGTCATCCCGACCGATCGCATACCGTCCAACAACAGGAGCACTACTGGGTAGGGTTGGTTGACAAATCACCATTCCCTCACTAGCCTTGGCAGCATCAGGGACAGAAACAATCATCGTCACACCCGTGATTTTTTTGGTGCTGTGGTCAGTTGTTCCAGTCCAAGCAATCTTTGCGCTACACCCCACTAGAGTAGGATCAATGTCATGTTGTGCACAAAGTGCCGCGATGTCCGGGTGGTCAGATGACAGCATCTCAAACTGAAGCTCAGATTTTCCTCCTTGCGTTTGCTGAGAATCTGTACGATGGCTAGAACGCTGAGAGAGCCATTTGCCTACACTCAGCTCAAAAAACTCAACGATCGTCATTGCTAAAACCGTTACCTATCTTCCTATAGCAATCCTATCCCATAGGAATTAAGAGAATCACCTTGCATTCCCATTTTTTCTCTAGTTTGGGGACGACTTGGAAGGGGCAATGCAAGTGGATATTGGCTAGCTGATACGTTTTCAAAAAGCTAGGCTGCCGAATCCATTAGTTCATAGTAAAGATCCTAGCTCATAGTAAAGATCCATTAGTTCCAGTAAGGATCCATCAGTTCGTAGTCAGGACTTAAGTCCTGACTAAAAGTCACCTGTAACGACAGTTGGAGGAATTGGTATGGTTACAAGCTATCTATAGCCGTAGCATGGGGAAGCTGGCCTCTACCATCCTACGTCACTACCTTACCCCACTAGGTTTGCTTAATCAGGTGAGAGCAACAGTGGGTTGTTTACTGGTTTCAGCCGGAGTTGCATGGTCACTGCGTAGGTAGCTTAGCAGAGTATCCAAGTTCTTCTTCGCGTCACCAAACAACATGCGAGTGTTAGCTTTGTAGAACAGAGGGTTTTCTACTCCGGCATAGCCACTAGCTAGGCTACGCTTGAGGACGATCGTAGTCTTAGCTTTCCAGACCTCCAGCACGGGCATCCCTGCGATCGGGCTGCTAGGATCCTCGATCGCGCTGGGATTAACGGTGTCATTCGCTCCAATTACCAAGGCCACATCGGTTTCAGGAAAGTCATGATTGATTTCTTCCATTTCCAGCACAATGTCGTAGGGCACCTTGGCTTCGGCTAAGAGCACATTCATATGGCCCGGCAAACGACCAGCCACTGGATGAATACCGAACCGTACTAGTGTACCTTGCTTGCGCAATAGCTTGACCATATCAGAGACAGCGTACTGAGCTTGGGCAACGGCCATACCATAACCCGGCACGATAATCACACTTTTCGCTTGTTGCAGCAATTGAGCAGTCTCATCCACGGTTGTTGGCGTGGCCTCGCCGCCTGTCTGCGCCGCACTACCCGCTGGAGTTGCCCCACTCTCTGCCCCGAAACCACCCAAGATTACGCTCAAGAAGTGGCGGTTCATAGCTTTACACATGATGTAGCTAAGAATGGCACCGCTGCTACCCACAAGGGCACCCGTGATAATCAACAGGTCATTGGAGAGCATAAAACCAGCCGCTGCTGCTGCCCAACCAGAGTAACTATTGAGCATCGAGATGACTACGGGCATATCAGCTCCTCCGATCGCCAACACTAGGTGCAGCCCTAAAACTCCGGCGATCGCTGTCATCACCAACAAGGGCAACAACCCATTGGGCGTGTTCATAAACAACCAACCTAGGTAAATAGAAGCTCCTAGCATCGCTAGGTTTAGCACATGCCGCGCTGGCAACAACAGGGGCTTGCTGGTGATTAGTGCCCGCAACTTGCCAAAGGCAACTACAGATCCGGTGAAGGTTACAGCTCCAATGAACACACCTACAAAGATCTCGACATTGTGGATTATTTTTTCCACCCCTATCAGAGAGGCATCGGGATGCAGATAGTTAGCGATGCCAACCAAGACAGCCGCTGCCCCCACAAAGCTATGGAGAATAGCTACCAGCTCAGGCATTGAGGTCATGGCAACCTTAGAGGCAACGATTGCCCCAATCACCACTCCTGGCAATACTGACAAACCTAAGGTGAGATAGCTCTGGGTGCTAATGCTTGCTGTGGTGGCCACGACGGCAATCACCATCCCTAGGATGCCGTAGAGGTTTCCCCGGCGGGCAGTTTCTTGGTTAGACAAGCCACCCAAACTCAAGATAAATAGAGCACTGGCTGCAATATAAGCAATTGTGATTAAGCTGTTCATAGATCTTTGAGGGTGAATATAGTTACTTTTGGAACATCTTTAACATGCGCTGGGTAACCAAGAAGCCACCGGAGATGTTGATGGTGCCAATTAGGATAGCGATCGCACCCAGAATGGTTGTAGGCGAGCCGAAGGAGCCAGAAATCTGGAGAATGCCACCAATGATGATGATGCCACTGATGGCATTGGTTACACTCATAAGGGGAGTATGTAGTGCTGGCTTCACGTTCCAAATCACTTGCCAGCCCACAAAACATGCCAATACAAACACTGTAAAGTGAGACAGAAACGACGAAGGAGCCACTAGTCCGATAGCTGTGAGAGCAATTCCAGCCAACACTAGCCATATTAGGTCTCCATTGGCCTGAGGTTCAGTGGCTGTCGTAGAACCAGCAGTGGCTGTCGTGGAACCAGCAGTCGCTGATTGAGCCTGGGTAGGCTTAGCTTCAACCTTCACGGCTATAGGGGTTGTAACCGTCTTACCGGCACCGTTGCTGCTTGCAGAAGTGCTCGCAGTAACTGCTACAGGCTGCTGAGTATTGGTCACAGGTTGTGGGCTAGGAGCAGGTTTAGGCTTGTTAGGAGACCAAGTAACTTCCCCTTGGTAGGTAAGCAGTGCTCCAGCCACAATTTCATCGTCGCGGTTGATGTGATAGTTAGCTGCACCGCCTAGGTCATCCAGAAAGTGGTAGAGGTTAGTGCCATAGAGCTGGCTAGCCTGCTGGGCCATGCGACTGGGCAAGTCAGTGTAGCCAATTATGGTTACGCCTTGATAGCGGTATGCCTCGCCCGGTTTGGTAAGTTCACAATTACCACCCTGCTCTGCGGCCATGTCCACAATGACAGATCCATCCTTCATGCTTTCCACCATTTCACGGGTGATTAGCACGGGGGCCTTTACACCGGGGATCAGGGCTGTAGTGATGATAATATCCACGTCCTTGGCTTGCTCGGCAAACAATGCCATCTCAGCTTTGATAAATTCTTCGCTCATGACCGCCTTGGCCAGTGCCGTCTTCCTGGAAGTCTAGTTCCAGAAACTCAGCACCCATGCTTTCTACCTGTTCCTTGACTACAGGGCGAGTATCAAAGGCACGGACGATCGCCCCTAGGTTACGAGCTGCCCCAATCGCTGCCAAACCAGCTACTCCTGCCCCGATGACTAGAACCTTTGCTGGAGGCACCTTGCCCGCTGCGGTAATTTGCCCTGGAAAGAAGCGATCGAAACAATTTGCTGCCTCTATTACGGCTCGATAACCAGCAATATTTGCCATAGAGCTGAGGGCATCTAGCTTTTGGGCGCGAGTGATGCGAGGCACTGAATCCATCCCCAATACCGTAGCTTTCTTGGCTGCCAGACGTTCCAATAAATCTTTGTTCTGGGCAGGAAACATAAAGCTAATGAGGGTTTGACCTTCGCGCACAAGGTCAGCCTCGTGCTGCTCTCGGTCAGCATAGGCCATCGGTGGGCGCACCTTCAGCACAATATCTGCCTCTGCCCAAAGGTTGGCAGCACTGGGCACAATCCGGCAATTTACCTGCTCATAGGCACTGTCTTCAAAATTAGCAGCTTCACCAGCGCCGGTTTCCACTAGCACAGTAAACCCTAATTTTTGTAATCGTATGGCTGTGTCTGGCGTTGCCGCTACCCGACGCTCACCTGGATAGATTTCCTTGGGGATTCCAATATTCATAAATGTCTGGTTCTTAATTCCCGCACTTAAACCAGCATCCTAAAGTTGATCCCCAAAAATTGATCGCACTCTTCAGCTTGTTTTAAGCAACCAGTAATTCAGCTTAACTAAGTTGGCTGGCGCTAATGACTATTCCCCAAACAACCGCCATGCCCCAACTATCGATTGGCAACTGACAACTTGAGCCAGTTGCTGAGTTCGTGAGAGAGCCATGCAACTTCTGCGCCCGTCAAGGCACCTAGGGCCAACACTGAAAGTTTAAGGCGGAGGGCAGTCGTCAACAGCAGATTACGTCCTAGACAGTATCGAGTTGTGCCAGCCTGCAAGATTATGTGGGGAAGCGGAACCGTTTGAATTGCTGCGAGACGGGTCACTTTACGAATATTATCGGGCTGAGGATGAACCCACCGTAACCCCATCAGCTCATAGGAGAGAGAAATGCGATCGTCTAGGCGCAAACGTGTGCGTCCCCATAGGATAAAAACCACTAATCCTGTTAATCCCATGGCTACTAAAGTCGCTGACAGGGGCAAAACCAGAGGAATAAGCTCACCATTAGGAACTGTAGTCAGTGCTTTATACAGCCAGAAGGCGATGGTGCCATCTATCGCTAGTACAGCTACTATGAGCCAAATCGTAAGCCTCGTAATGCCTACGCAAGGTAGACGGACTTCTAAAAATGATCCTGTTTTGACTAGGACAACGCGGCTCCCTGGCGGCTTACGAAGATTTTTTAACGTCGATGTTGGTTGTTGTGCAACAGGGGGTGATGTCTTAGGGTTTAGCAGACTCTCTAGGGCGGCTTGGGCTGAGGCTGGACGATTGCTTACCTCTGGTTCAGTCATCCATTTTAGCCATGCCGTGAACTCTGGCGACAGAGGCGCTAGCTCTTCAAAGCGAAGCCGAAGATTCCGGTGGGGGATTTTGTTGATTGGCACGCCAGTTGCCACTGTTACTAAGGTTGTTCCTAAGCTGTAAAGGTCTGAAGCTACACTGACACGACCGCTGAACTGTTCAGGCGGCATGTATCCATGGGTGCCTACGATCGTAAACGTCGTAGCTTCCCTAATGCCAATGGTCTTCACCGCCCCAAAATCCACTAGATAGACGTGGTTGAGAGTCTTGCTACCATCACCCAGCAAGATATTGTCTGGCTTGATATCTCGGTGGATGACGGGTGGGTTTAGCCCGTGGAGATAGGTGAGAATATCCAACACAGCGGCTCCAATTTGAATGGTCTCTGCCTCACTAAACCGTCGCCCCTGTTGCAACAGAGCAGCTAACGATCGACCCTGAATAAACGTCTGTACCAATGCCAAACCCGTTGACCCGGTAGTGGACTCTAACTCAAAAAAGCCCAGATAGCGAGGAATAGCAGGATGGTTCAGGCTTGCTAATGTTTCAGCCTCACTGCATCAGGATCAATAGAACCCTGAAAAATCAGCATCTTCACTACCACGGCTGATTGGGTCTGCATATCTTCTGCCAAAAATGTTCGGCGATTGTCTGCATGTCCCAACTCTCGAACAATTCGATAGCGACCATTGAGAATTTTGCCGCTCATGGGTTAATTAAATTACCTCAGGTTACAACTGGAATTCCCAGCCAGTTACTTAGCTCATAGGCTAGCCAGTCTTTTTCTGGCTCACTCATACCCTGATCAGTTCCCAATTCAAAACTCTGTGCCCCTGCCCAG